>CAMLRE010000177.1 GCA_946482355.1 uncultured Bdellovibrio sp. | reverse complement strand
CATTGAAAACGGTCTATGGTAGTTTTGTAAAACCACACGCGTCACACAGTTAGTGCCAGCACATTTTTGCAAGATGATTTCACAGCTTTGTTTTTGCGCTTGTCCTGTGGTGTGATCAACCACAACAAGGGTACCTGTTGTTTGTAATTCTTCGGTCATTTCGCTCGCAAACATTTTCGCTTCAGAAGAAAAAGCACTTGTTGTCGCTTTATCAAAAGTTAAAATCATATCTTGAGTGTTGTCGTTTCCTACGGCGCGAATTCCTTTAATTGTTTCAGGCATGTATTCCCAAACTTTAAGATCTAGTGACGTGTAAGAGTGGTTGATGGCTGTGGCAGGAACTAATTTTGCCGTTAATAAATCATTACGATTAGATTTTGACCAATTCGTGCGATCATTCATATTGCTTTGATTGTTAAAAATATGACTTTTATCAAAAGTGATAAAACCAAAACGCCCAGCTTCTTGCGCATCACCCTTACATTGATACTGAACAGTCACCGACACTTTAACTTGTTCTTCAATTTTATTAAGTTCTTGTAAGTAGCTATTAGCCATAACTGTCTGTGCTGTCATAAGTGATAACAAAGTAAGTGCGATTTTGTTCATAATTTACTCCTATTATTGATTTTTTATTTCTGTGTTTTTTAAATAGTTATTAATCGAATCTTCAAAGCGGTTTATATACCAACCCATAAAATTTACCTGTGGGTCGCCGCCGCGAACGGTAGACATATAAGCTCTTTGGTATTCATCACCTAAGTTGTAAAGTGTTGTCGTAAGCCCTGGGTTTTGGCTGATATCAACTTGCGCGATCTGTTTATAAACATTGATAGAAACATGGGCCATGGCTGCGATGTAGGCTAACATTTCTTTATTGTTAAAAATCACCTGAAACGGTGTTTTCATATCTGTTAGATTAAATTTTTTGTAAGAGTAGCCTAGAGCTTTTGTTTTTTCGACGACAAGATCGTTCACGCTCCATAATAGAAACGGTTGAATCTGACCTAAACCGAAGGTGCCCTGGCCTTTATTTGAAATTTGATAAAACCAAAAAATAAAATCACGGTTTGATCCGTTAGCTAAATAACCTGATTTATGAAGTACGCAGCGCCATTTCCAGTAATTAGAAATATTTAAATTCATACAGCCGGCAGTTGCGGGCTCTTCAGAAATCATTTTCATACGGGCCGACATTGTTTTAAAGTCTGACTCGTTAAACATTTTAGCAAAGCTATCTTGAATCGTCTGGTCGATTGCGCCGTTAAAAGAATTTTCGCCAATGATCGGCCCCAGAATATGCATCGGGTGAATGTTAAAGGCTTTACCTAATCTTATCGCTTCAGCGATTAAACCTTGTTCGTTTAAAGCATCTAGAATTTTTGGAATTTTATTTTTACCAAGGGTAAGTGCAAATTCAGTTTCGCGGCCTGATTTTAATAAGGCTTCCCATTCGCCATTTAAAACAGCGCGTGAGTACACACGAAGGCGTGCGACTTCAGGAATTTCAGCCATGCCTGCATTGCCTTTAGGAATAACGCGAACCTTTTGCGCTTCGCTGCGCTTATAGCTTTGGTCTAATTCTGTGTACAACGACAGTGGTGCCGCCATGCTGGCAGCACTCGTTAAGGTAAACAAAACTAATGGTAAAAGGCGAGCGTAGTTTAACATGCCTTTTACTTAGCGAGGTATGTGCCACAGCTGAACTGACATTGAAGCAACTCAGCTGTTCACTGGAGTAAAAACAGCGTCTACGCTTTTGACACTAAGACGACTACTGCGCTAATTCGCAAGTAAAAGCTGTTGTTGGTGAACTGTGACCAATTGTTAATTCACCTAAAGAACTAGTTACCGATAATTTCGACGGAGCTGCAAAGGCCACAAATGTAAATTCAGCGTTGATACCTTGGTTAGTGTTATTTAACCAACCTGTAGCTTGACCAGAACTTTCATCAACTGTCGGAAATGAACCTTTATACTCTTCTCTTAAAGTGAAGTGGCCTTCAGGAGTGATCTCGATACGAGTTGTTAAGCGCGCAAATTCTCTCTTGCAGATAAGATCGCCAGCGGCGGCTGCGTTTGCTGTTACAGTTGAAAAAAACAAAGCTAAAGTTAATAAGAAAAATTTCATAGATAGTTCTCCTTTATATGTTTACTAGAAAAAACGTTAGCGTGGTTGCAGAACTTAATGAAATTATTAAAGCAAGTTTTTGTGATAACCAGAATTAATGATTTTTAGTCGATGAGTTTGACACAATCTAAAAAGTTCTCAGAATGAAACGCTGTAGAGCTAATAAAGTCGTTTTTACTGTGTCATGCCAAGCGCCGTTTAGCTTCCTGGACTAAACACCGATAAGTAGAACGTGAACAAGTGGTTGCGGAACGTTTATTGGTTCGTGCTGGGAAGCCTTCTATGGCTTTCATCAACCGCATTTGCAATCAACGGTCGAACCACTTATCAAGCCAAAATTTATAGACCTGATGGTTTGCCACTTGAAGCGGTGAGTGTTAATTTTCGTTTTACGGTTTTAGATCCCTCTTCATCATGTGTTCTTTATATAGAAGATTATGCTGCCGTTAATATGATCGGAAGTGGTGGTTTAACTTCGTTTAGCTTAGGTATGGGGGCCCGCGCTTATCCGGTAAGTGGCCCAGTTACTTTTGCTTCAGTTTTTGATAACTCAACACCATCTTTCGTGTGTCAGGCACCAGGTGTGTATAATCCAATTCCAACTGATAACAGAAAAATCGTGATGCAATTTAATGAAGGTAATGGCTGGCAAACATTGCCGGCGATGGCGATTAACTCTGTGCCTTACGCAATGTATTCCGCTAAAGCGCAAAACGCGCAATCATTAAATGGTAAAGCCGATACTTCATTTGTTGAATACTCAACTTTAGCCGCTTTAAACTGCCAGGCGAATGAAGCCATTCAATTTAACGGCGCAAGTTTTGGTTGTATCGCCACCTCAAGCGGAACAACAGTTACTTCAGGAACTGTTGTAACAGCGTTAGGTTACACACCAGCTGATAGCAGTGTTGTAGACTCCACTATTTCTTCGGTGTCATCGACAGTTGCCAGTGTGAGTACAACAGTTGCAAATGTAAGTTCAACGGTTTTTGCTGTTTCATCAACGGTCTCATCATTGGCAGGATCAGTTTCAAGTTTACAAAATACCGTCGCCGCAAGTTTTGCGGCGATCACAAGTTCGCAGTGGAGTGCAAATCCATCAGGTATTAATTATTCATCAGGTAATGTCGGTATTAATACGGCATCGCCAACCGCAAAATTTTCTATCGGTAATTCTCTTCAAGCTGAATCTCCTGGGTTGTCATTCATTACGCCAAAAAATATTGCGATTAATGAGACTTTGTCTGGAACCTCAGGTATCGAGTCGCAAATGAGTATTATTTCTAAAGCCGATGCGCCATCTAATAGTTCTATGATCGATATGGGGTTAGCTATCGATCAGTTTATTCCTGCTTCTTCGTCGGTAGATTACGGTGTTCGTTATGGTCTTTACAACGTGATCGGTCACTATGGATCGGGATCGGTAAATCAGGCCAGAAGTACGGTTGGTGCAATACAGAACATGGGAAGCGGAAACGTTAATTCCGCTATGGCCGGTACTTTTATCACGGCCAACATGGGTGCTGGAAATATGACTACCGCTTACGGCGTTGACAGTCAGATTGTGAATCAGGGAACCGGAAACATTAACACGGCCTACGGTCTTTCTTCAGTGATTGCCAACACCTCAGGAGCTGCAAGTATCACGACAGCTTATGGCTTATATTTAAGTAAAACTAATTTTGGAATAATCGTAAATGACTATGGTATTTTTCAAGCCGACTCTGGTGTTAACTATTTCGGTGGTAATATCGGTCCTGGCAATATGCAGCCTACAGCGCGCGTGCATTTAGGCGCAGGGGGATCAACACTTGCTCCGTTTAAATTTACTTCGGGTACATTGTTAACATCACCGCAATCAGGAACAATGGAGTACGATGGTTCTAATTATTATTTAACTGATGGTGCAAACCAGCGCCGCGTAATTGCCACAGCTTCTTCACAAGGGGCTCTTGATAATACTTCACAAATCAATTCAACAAGTAATTTAACTTTAAATCCAACCGGATCAGTTGTCGTATCAGCAACTACAGCATCAACAGACTCTAATAACGGAGCTTTAGTTGTTAAAGGCGGTTTGGGTGTGGCCGGAAATATTAATACCGGCGGAACTCTTAACGTGAGTGGATCAACAGTGATCGATGGTTCGTTAAGACTTTCGGGTTTTACAAGTGGCAGTGTACTTTTTGCCGGAAGCAATGGAACTGTTTCACAAAATAATTCCAAATTTTTCTGGAATGGCAAGTTAGGTATAGGAACAAATACACCATCAGCTTTACTAGAAGTAAAACAAACTTCAGCCACTGTCAAAATCACTTCAACAGATGGCGTAAGCCCAACATATTTAACGACAAATCTGAATGGTCTTTTTCCAAGCTATTTCGGAACTGAAGGTATTGGCGGAACAACGTTTACCGACAGTCTGACTTTTTCAACAATTGTAGGAACAGGCGCCGCCGTTCCGTTGCAGTTCGCAACAAATGGCTCTGTTAAATCGACAATTCTTGTGAACGGTAATATGGGGATCGGAACAACGGCGCCAACTCGTAAATTGCATCTTCAATATAATGTTGGCGGCTCCGACGATGGACTCATGATTGAAAATCAGGGCAATGCCGGAGCAAATCTTTCGCTAAAAAGTTCAGGTGCCGGCGGTCGTGAGTTCATGCTGATTTCAACAGGTTCAGACAACTCTATAGGTGCTGGTTACATGGGTCTTTACGATAACACGGGTGGCGGTTACCGCATGGTCGTTAACTCAAGCGGTAACGTGGGTATTGGTACAAATTCTCCGCAGCAGAAATTAGATGTCTCAGGAACTGTGTTAATCAGTGCCGGTGATTTAATGATTAATTCTGGAAAAATAAAAATGACCGGTGTACCCGGTAACCCTGGAATTGTAAGTACATTTTTAAATCAAACAACAACGAATGCTAACTCATGGATTTTTGAAGAAGCTATTTCTAACTGGGGAATTTATCACTACAATACCGATGATGCGACCGCCGCGCAAAATTCGATAATGATGACAAATGCAGGAAGTGTTGGCTGGAACAATTCGACATTTCCATCCTTACCTGTAGGGGCTAGAGCTTCGATTATTCTTAATAACGAAAATGGTAATGGTTATTTTGCTGGAAAGATTGGTGTTGGAACTACCGCTCCAACAGTACCGTTACATGTGACGACAGGTGGCTCGGTTGGTTGGAATTCTGTTATGAAACTTGAAACTACGAGTGCCAATACTCAT
>CAMLRE010000176.1 GCA_946482355.1 uncultured Bdellovibrio sp. | reverse complement strand
TGTTAACGTTCCTCTTCATATCAATGAAGGCGACATCTTAAGAATTGATTCTACAGAAGACGCTTACGTAGAGCGCGTGAGCCAAAAGTAATTAGCTAACGATTAGCTAATTTTGCAAGACAGGGAACGGTTTTGGCAGGAACGAACAGCCTAGAAATTGAAATTCACAATTACTTTCAAGAAGGCACCTCGACCGAGTATGTCAGCCGCGAACTAGTCGCAAAATACGAAAAAATGGAAGTCCTAAGCCCTTCAGAGATTGAAGGGCTTTCGCATTTCTTGATCACCTGCGGACGCTTTGATTTATTAAAAAAACTTTACGTCAAATGTGTTCAGCGCGGAAAAATCGGTTCATTTCCGGTAGGCTTTTTAATCGAAGCTTTAACAAAACAACATAAACCCGTGACCGATCGTGCGATGAATGTCTGCGAAGAAATCATCGACAAACAGCCTTTTGAATCGACAGCTTTACAGCAACCCTTTGTTAAAACTTTCTCTGTGCAAGTTGCTAAAGAACTTAAAGAGATTCAAAAAAATTACACCGAAGAACGCTTACGCCAAAAAACACGTTTGATTGAACAACTTAATCACTACCGTACGGCGCAATTACAAGAACAAGAAGAAGCGGTTCTTCAACAGTTAACTAAACTTTACCCGCAAGATTTAGAAATCGGATTATTAAAACAAGCCCACCTTGAGAAAAAAGCCGATGATATCTTAGAGCGAGTTATTTCAAAGCGTGTTATTGCAAAGCCAAAAACTAGTATTGATAAAGCCAATACCAGTGAAGAGTTTTTAAAAGACATGCATGATAACATTTTAAAAATCGCTGATGACTTATCACATAACCAGCCCGATCAGCTTTACAACTTAGCGATTTTAGCTTTTCAATTTGAACTTTTCGAAGCCTGCTTAAAAGTTTTAGAAAAAGCCCCAGAAACATCAGCCAGAGATTGGCTGCGTGCCGAAGCTTTACTTGAAGCCGGCAAATATTTAGAACTTATTCACTTGGTTGAATACTTAGAAGCTAAAGAAACTAATAGCACTGAAACTCCGTTTGGAGCTACTTACTTAAAAGCGATCGCTTATCACGGTCTTGGTAAAAAAGACTTAGCCATTCGTTTAATGGAAAGTATCTTGCAAATTGTTCCGTACTATCGTTCTGCTGAAGCCTTGTTAGTGGAGTGGAAATCGTGAAGAAATCCACCAAAGTTAGCCTGGCTTTAACGCCGGCTATTTCATTAATTCTTTTAGGCGTTTTATGGGTGACCACGATTAAACCGTGGGTCTTAAAAACCGCAAAAGACCAAATTCCACGGGTCAATAAAATGCAAGACATGGTTCATATTGATGTGGGCCATATTGATTTTTCTTTAATTAAACTTCAGGCCTACGCCCATGACGTGAGCGTCACATTAAATAAAGATGTCAGCAACACTGTGACAGTTCCGCGCGTGCGCGTACAGATTGATCCGTTTAATTTAATGATCGGTCAGTTAAATATTTCATATCTTCGTTTTGACGATGCCAAAATTAATTTAAACGAAACGATTTTAAATCTAACACCTAAAAGCGATAATAAAGAAATTGATTTAAAGCCATTATTTAAATGGTTACCCAAAATTCCATTAGAAAAAATCGTGATCGACGACACGCTCTTAATGTTTGATATTCAAAGCCAAAAAGCAAAGCTTAGATCAAATATCGATCTTTTAACGGTCGCTAATCATAAAAAAAGCCTTTTAGCTTCGATCACCGATTCAGAACATGAACTGATTACTAAAAATATTTCTAAAATCACCGGCGCTTCTGTTCGCGTAGGTGGCCAGGCTGAATTATCAGAAAACAAGTTAGAAATTTATAAGCTCACAGCACGGGTTGAAAATTCAGCGGTGACAACAAGTGGTGTTTTAAATAATTTTAAATACGCCCTGATTAAACCTGAATTTAGCGTAAAAACTAACGGCTCATTGATTTTTGAAAACTTAAAACCATTTTATTATTTCTTTGATGTTTCAAATAAACGCTTACCGCAGATTTTAGGTCAGCTTAAATTCACCGGCGAAGTTAAAGGTGTGGGCTTTACGCAAAACTCAGGCAACGTTTCTTTACAAACAGAAAACTTACAGTTTGATTTTATCAAGTTCGGTAATGCGAACATTAAAATGAACTTAAAAAACAATTCTGTGGCTTTTGACCAAATTCAGTTAAACCACCCGTCAGGTCTTGCCAGCCTTTCTGGTTTTGAATTCGCCCAAGAAAAACCTTACAAATTTAAAAGTAAAGTTCAAGTGAGCCAGTTTAACTTACAAAAACTTTTCGGCTCATTAGAACAAAAAAATATTCCGGCAGATTTAGACGCTTCAGTTCTTGGAAATTGTAACGGCCAGTTTTTACCTCTTGAAGTTCACTGTGATTCAAAAATCATCGCTGAAAATGTCTGGGTTAAATCAGATATTAAAAATAAAAACTATATTGTTCAGGTAAAAAAAGCCCTGTTAAACGCTAAAGTAAACTTAGATACAAAAGGCGTTACCTTCGATACGCAAGCTAAGCTTAATACATCTGATTTCACTGGAGCTGGTAAAGTCGACTTTGAAAACGGCTTTGATATGAAGTTTAAATCAAATGGTTTTGAATTAGGCCACATTGATAATCTGGCTAATTTAAACATGAAAGGTTTAATCTCAGGAGAACTGACCACTTCAGGTAACGCTTCGTACGGCATTATCAACGCTAAATTAAACGGTAAAAACTTTGAGATTGATAAATTTCACTTAGGTAATATTACGGCAGATTTAAGCTACAAAGACGGCGAAATGTTTTTAAAAAACATCGGCGGCGAAATGGAACAAAGTTTATATAGCGGAGATTTAGCTTTAAACTTTAAAAATTCAAGCCTTAAAGGTGAAGTTAGACTTCCGCGCCTTTACGGTAAAAGTGTTATTTCTATCTTAAAAGACCGTTTTTACCTGCCATTTACCTTAACTGGTTTAGGAAAAGGTGAAATGACTTTTTCTGGCCCTTTTGATTTCTGGAAAATGAAATATCACTTAAATGCCGAATTAAACCGCGGTGCTATTGCTGATGAATCATTTAACCAGTTAACGGCAAACCTTACTGCTAATGGTGATAAAGTTAATTTTGACCGCGTGATTTTAACTAAACCTTCGGGCCAGGTTAATGTTGGTGGTCATATCAATACACAAAATTCAGAACCCCGCTTTAATTTAGATATTGGTTCACAGAACTTACGCGCTGAAGAAGTTGATCACTTTATCAGACTATTACCAAAATCAACGGGGTTATTAGCGGTCACTGGTAAAGTTGTTGATACGATTGATAAAATTCAGGTGCAAGGCCAGGCCTCACTTCGTGATTTTACAATCGAAGGCCAATCCCTTCTATCAAGCCAAGGTGATTTTGTAATTAGCCGAAACTTCTTAAGCTTTAACGGTCAGGTCTTTGGCCGCCAGGCGCAAGCTGCTGTGCAAATTCCGTTTAATGAAAAATATGAGTTTTTATTTAAAGCGCAATTACGTGATTTAAATCCGCTTAATTTCTTACCGCTTATCAAAATTCCACCACCGGCGGTAGATACCACAGCCTTGCTTACAGCTGAAGTTGATTTGCGCGCGCCACAAATGGATCTGTCACGCTTAAAAGGTTCAGTAAAGTTAAATAACTTTTTACTGGCTAGAAGTAATCAAACATTAAAATTACAAAAACCAAGCGAGATCATTTTTAATTCCGGTTTAAAATCACTTTCGCCGATCAGCCTGCGTGGTACCGATCAAAGCCTTGATGTTACTCAGCATGGCCAGGTGATTAATTTTAACGGTAAATTATTAGCGCGCCCTTTTCAGTTTTTAGTTCCGGCTTTAGAAAATTTAAACGGTCAGCTTGAGTTTGATTTCGGTGTTAACTTAAATGCGAGCAAACTTTCATTAGCCGGCGATGGATCACTTAAAAACGGTCTCGTGCAGTTAAAAGGTTTTCCGTACCCGATTAAAGAGATCAATGCGATTTTAGATTTTTCTCAAAGTAAACTTATCATTTCAAGCGCGAATGCCCAGCTAAACCAATCACCTGTAACAGGTTATGGTTATGTGAATTTCTTAGGCTCGCAAAATATTGATGTTAATATTCAGGCTGAAAGCACGCACGTTGATTTAGAGTTTCCGCCGCAGATGCAGACGTCAGGCCAAGTTAAAGTTAAAATCTCGGGCAATTGGATGCCATACACGCTTAAGATTGATTACAACATCGATCAAGGCTTAGTCACAAAAGAATTCACCGGTGGCGCTGATGATATGAAGTTAACACTGGCTCCGAGCCGTTACCTTCCGCCGCAGCAGTTAAACCAGCAAAGTCCGACCTTGTTACTTGATGTAAACCCAAAATTTCCTAAAGGCATTATTATTAAAAATTCGATCCTTGAAGGAACAGCGACTGGTGAATTACGTATTACCGGTTCACCAGAGATTCCGATTATCACAGGCCGTGTTGATATCGTTCCGGGGTCTAAATTATTCTTTAAAGATAAACCTTTTGATATTCAAACAGGTTTTGTCATCTTTAACCCGGGCGATCAAAAATCGGCCGATATTAATCCCGAAATTTTTATGAACGCGAGCTCTCGCGTAAGCGATTACGATATTAACCTACTGATTTCAGGACAGGCTAAAACACTGGCGATTAAGCCAACATCACAACCACCTTTAAGCGAAAATGATATTTTCTCGTTATTAGCTTTAGGTTTTACGTCTTCAAATCAAGATCAAAACCTAACTTCAGATACCCAGCAAAAACAAACCGGTATCGAGGTTCTGGCGACAATTACGAATCAGTCTAAATTCAATAAGCAGATTCAAGAAAAACTGGGCTTAAACGTGCAAATTGCACCTTCTGTGGATTCAACGAAAAATATCGCTGTTCCTAAAGTTGTTGTGAGCAAAAAGCTAAGCAAAAAAGTGAACGCTTCATACTCTAGACCGTTGACTGGATCGCAACAAAGTAATGAAGTAAAATTACAATGGCTGTTTCATCCGGATTATTCACTGAACTTGAACTATCAAAATCAGACAGATACGAACGAATCAGGCATTATTCAAAATAATGAAAACGATACAGGTAACTACGGGATTGATCTTGAGTATAAAAAGGAATTTAAATAGTGAAAGTTAAAAACTTACTATGCTCTTTATTATTCTTTGTAATCGCAAGCCCTGCGCTCGCGCAGACGACGTATCCGGCGTTTAATCTTAAAGATTGGCCACCGGATATTATTACACCTTTAACGAAAAAATACCCGGCCTTGTTGCAGAAATCGTTTACGCAAGAAGATCTTTCGCAACTTATAAAAGATATTCACGGTGAACTTAATTTTAAC
>CAMLRE010000175.1 GCA_946482355.1 uncultured Bdellovibrio sp. | reverse complement strand
CGTTCTTTGGTATGTAGTGGCGTTAATTTTATTAATGTTCCACTTAAGCCACGGCGCTAGTTCAATTTTCCAATCTTTTGGTTTCTTAGAGAGAAAAATGCAAAAAGGTTTAAGAAAATTCGCTTGGACTTACGCGATCATCGTTGTCGCTGGTTTCTTATCTCAACCTGCTTACGTATTTTTAATGAGAGGAAAATAACATGTCTAACAAATTAGATAGCAAAATTCCTAGTGGTGACATTGGTGACAAATGGACAAAACACAAGTTCAACATGAAGCTTGTGAATCCGGCCAACAAACGTAAACACTCTGTGATCGTGATTGGTACAGGTTTAGCGGGCGCCTCGGCAGCCGCTTCTTTAGGTGAACTTGGTTATAAAGTAAAAGCTTTCTGCGTGCATGAATCTCCTCGCCGCGCCCACTCTGTGGCCGCTCAAGGTGGTATCAATGCTGCAAAAAATTATCAAAACGATGGCGACTCAGTTTATCGTTTATTCTATGACACTGTAAAAGGCGGAGACTTCCGTGCTCGTGAAGCTAACGTTCACCGTTTAGCTGAAGTGTCTGTAAATATTATCGATCAAGCGGTAGCTTCAGGCGTTCCTTTAGCTCGCGAGTACGGCGGATTATTATCAAACCGTTCATTCGGTGGTGCGCAAGTTTCTCGTACGTTCTATGCTCGCGGACAAACAGGTCAGCAATTATTATTGGGCGCTTACTCTTCAATGATGCGCCAAGTGGATTTAGGAACTGTTGAATTATACACGCGTCGTGAAATGTTAGATTTAGTTGTTATTGATGGTAAAGCGCGCGGCGTGATTATCAGAAACTTATTAACTGGTGAAATCGAATCACACGAAGCTGATGCGGTTATCGTAGCTTCTGGCGGATACTCAAACGTATTCTACTTATCTACAAACGCGATGGCCTGTGCAGTAACAGCGGCGTGGAAAGCTCATAAAAAAGGAGCTTACTTCGCAAATCCTTGTTACACACAAATTCATCCGACTTGTATTCCTGTACACGGTGAAAACCAATCTAAATTAACTTTGATGTCTGAATCATTACGTAATGACGGACGTGTTTGGGCGCCAGCAAAACAAGGCGATAAACGTCCGGCAAATGAAATTCCAGATGCAGAACGTGATTATTACTTAGAGCGCGTTTACCCAAGCTTTGGTAACTTAGCTCCACGTGACGTAGCTTCTCGTCAGGCGAAATACCGCGTTGATGAAGGCCACGGTGCTTTAGGTGAAAAAGCTGTCTTCTTAGATTTCAGAGACAGTATTAAACGTTTAGGTGAAGACAAAGTGGCTGAGCGCTACGGAAATCTTTTCCAAATGTATGAAAAAATCACTGGCGAAAATCCATATAAACAACCTATGAGAATCTTTCCGGCTCCGCATTACACAATGGGTGGCTTATGGGTCGATTACAATCTTGAATCAACTATCCCTGGCTTATTCGTAGCCGGTGAAGCGAACTTCTCTGATCACGGTGCAAACCGCTTAGGAGCTTCGGCGTTAATGCAAGGCTTAGCAGACGGTTACTTCGTTCTTCCGTACACAATCGGTAACTACTTAGCGAACACTAAGTTAGAAAAAGTAACGACAACAAACGATGCGTTTAAACATGCGGCGAACGAAACACAAAATGACTTAAATAAATTCTTAAGTGTTAAAGGTTCAAGAACAGTAGAATCTTTCCACAAAGAATTAGGTCACATTATGTGGGAAAAATGCGGTATGGCCCGTGATAAAGCAGGCCTTACAGAAGCGATTTCTAAAATTCAAAACTTACGTAAAGAATTTCACACGAATGTTAATGTTCCTGGCGAAGCTAAAGGTATTAACAATGAATTAGAAAAAGCAGGACGTGTTGCAGATTTCATCGAATTAGGTGAATTAATGTGCCGTGATGCTTTAGTGCGTGAAGAATCTTGCGGTGGTCACTTCAGATCTGAACACCAAGTTGATGGTGAAGCTAAACGTGATGACGAAAAATTCTGTCACGTAGCTGCGTGGGAATGGAACGGATCTGCGGATAAAACGCAAACTCGTCACCAAGAAGAATTAACTTTTGAAAACGTACACTTAGCGACTCGTTCGTATAAATAAGGAACAAACATGGCTAGCGCAAAAGCAACTATCAATTTAAAATTAAAAGTTTGGCGCCAAAAAGATAATAAATCTCAAGGTGGCTTTAAGGAATACGACGCAAAAAATGTTTCTCCAGACGCATCTTTCTTAGAAATGCTTGATGCTGTGAACGAAGAGCTCATCAAAAAAGGCGAAGAGCCTATTTTATTTGATCATGACTGCCGCGAAGGTATTTGCGGTAGCTGTGGTTTTATGATTAACGGAAACGCCCATGGTCCACAAAAATCAACGACAGTTTGCCAATTACACATGCGTGTATTTAAAGATGGCGAAACACTAGTATTAGAACCATGGAGAGCTTCGGCATTTCCAATTCTTAAAGACTTAGTTGTTGATCGTTCGGCATTTGACCGCATTATTAAATCTGGTGGTTACATTTCTGTAAACACTGGTAATGCGCAAGATGCGAATAATATTCCAATTCCAAAACCAGATGCCGATGAAGCTTTCATGTCGGCAACATGTATCGGTTGTGGAGCTTGCGTAGCTTCTTGTAAGAATGCTTCTGCAGCATTATTCACTTCAGCAAAAATCCAACACATGGCTTTATTGCCTCAAGGTCAAGTTGAGCGTGCTCAACGTGCTTTAGATATGACAGCGCAAATGGATGCAGAAGGTTTCGGAGCTTGTTCTACAACGGGAGCATGTTCTGCGGCTTGTCCGAAAGATATTTCGTTAATTAATATCGCGACGATGAATCGTGAGTTACTAAAGGCAACCATCACGAAAAAAGAAGAACACCAAGGCGGCGGGGACGGCTAATTTCTCTGCGTTGCCGCGTCGGAGGGATGCTGTACGCATACCCTCCTCCTTGCGCCTTGATAAATCCTAACTACGAGGACTGAGCATATGAAAGATTTTTTGAAGATTTTGTTTGTGTTGGTGATCGTTGTGATCGCGTTTGTTTCTGGCCGTAATTATGGTGAATCGTCTATTTTAGAATCTAAAGATTATAAAGAAACTAAAAGTAATCTGGCAGACAGTGCGCGCTCTGATGAAGAGCTGCGTTTGATGAAAGAAAAATTTCAAACTTTACTAGATAGCGCTGATCTTAAAAAAGCTGATGAAGTTTACGGTAAGATGATGACGCTATTTTTAGTTGATTTAGGTCTTCGTATTTCTGAACAACAGCAAAAAGATTTAGACGCTGGCAAGGCGCAATTGGCGATTTGTTCACCGTCTACAGCTCAAGCGGCAGCAAAAGTTAAAGAAAAACCAGTCGAAGCTCCTGCTGAAGTAAAAGATCAACCTGAAGAAGTTGTTGAAAAAACGCCGCGCTTTTCAAAGTTGAATTCGGGAAGATTTAAATCAACCGAGTGGACATTGGTTAACAGCACTTCGGCTGCAGAAATTCTTAGAAATTTAGAAAAAGTAAAACTAACAGATATTGATGCTTTTTTAAAAGGGGCTCCACAAACTTCTGGTCAGGATTTGCAAAAATATTTTGGAACTTTTCGCGGAAAAGTTTCGGCCGTTGATGGCTCTGATTACGGATCTTTAGTGATTGAAATTGGCCCTGCAGAAAAAGTAAATAACGTTACTGGCGAAGTAAAATTTTTTCGCCAGGGAAAAGTTCAATCTAACAGTGCTTTTACGACAGATGCCTGGGGGTATAAACCCGAAGGTTATCAAGGCAACATGGTCAGCATGGGTGATCGTTATTTACAGATTTATAAAATCGAAAATTCTGACAAAATGGCCGGTAATTTTTATGAACGTCTTCCGAATGGAACGACAAAGTTAATCGGAAGTTTTGTTTTAAACCGCACTGACCGTATTTAGTTATCAAGACAATTTGGCGCTTCGTCGATAGAATAAAGACTTCTTGTTTCTCCGACGATTTTAATATTTTGAGAGCTTTCTTCTAGATAAGGAAAGCCGATTAAATCCTTTGAACTTTCTGGGTTTTTAGAAGCACCCAATAAGTTCATTGGGCGGTAGCCTTTAGCCATTAACACTGAAAGCGTCTCATCGCTTGCATTAGGTGAAACAATTAAAGAGCAGGATTTAACTTCAAACTGCCCGATTTGACCGGCAAAGCCAGTTAGTGAGATTAAATTTAAAACTGCGAATAAAAGGCTAAGTTTTTTCATAACAATATAAGATGCAAAAACCCCGGCACTTTAAAACGATTTTTTACCGGTTTCGGTGTCTCGTTTTGAGATACCGCCGAATCTTGTTACACAGGATTTAAAATATTTTCGAAAAATTTCACCCGCCTTTAACCTTTAAAAACAGCGTCATATGTCTCATCTATAGACGATCGTCTATGACGATACAGACCATCGCCTAGGGCGATATAGACGTTAGTTCATGAGGAACTAAACTCATCTCTGATTTGCAGCCTGACAAAAGTCTAAATACCTGGACCTTTTCTGACGAAGAGAATCATAAGTAGGATGCAAATGAAAAAAGTCAGCGAATTAATGAAAGAAATGGGTTTCAACCAAAATGCCCCAGTGGCAACCCAAGAAGCCTTTATCAAACATCTCATCAAAGCCGCTACTGGCGCGGATGTTATAACTCCGACCGAGAAAAAAATTATCCGTGAAAATCCTGACAAGATCGTACAATTTCCGAAACAATTAGCGTTCGATTTTGCTGATGAAGAAATCGCAACGCCCGCTAAAAAATCAAAAAAAGCGTAACAATAATTTTTATTGAATGGTAATTTCTCCTAGCCGTTTTTCCAGTTTCAGTCTGGAACCGGAATCTAGACTGCTCGAAAATCGAGCGTGTGCTAAGATTTTTTCAACTAGAGGGGAACCACCACCATGAAAAATAATTTTTCTAAAGTAAGCGCATTAGCTGCGACAATGATGTTAGCAGTTACTGCAAACGCAAGTTTTACAACTCAATCTGTACCAGGTGAATTCGTTGTAAAATTAAAACCAGGAATGATGCGTGCATCTACGCAAGCTCTTTCACAACAACTTAAGGGTTTCGTAACTCAAAAAATCTCAGGACAAAATGTTGTTGTTGTAAAAAAAGCTGTTTTTGAAACTAACGATTCAGCTATCAAGGCTTTAAATGAAAATCCAATGGTTGAAATCGCTGAGCCGAACTACATTTATAAAATTAACAAAGCTCCGACTGATCCGTTATATGTACAAACTTGGGGCCTATCAAACGTTGGCCAAGCAGATCCGAAAAACCAAGTGGGTGTTGCTGGCGTAGATATTAACGCTGAAAAAGCTTGGGAAATCCAAACTGGCACGCGCGAAAAAATCGTAGCGATCATTGATACGGGTATCGACTGGTCTCATCCTGATTTAGCAGAA
>CAMLRE010000174.1 GCA_946482355.1 uncultured Bdellovibrio sp. | reverse complement strand
AAATAATTTAGCGGTTTACTATTCTATCTTTGAACATAAAAAAACGACATTCGTCACTCGCGATAAAACTGTGAAAGTTGTTCCTATGCCTTCGCCTTACATCTACATTAACTATCACTTCTTTTATGCTTACGACACAAAAAACGGAAGCATCAACAAACCAGTGGCAGCTTCACATATTCTTGATCGCGAAAGCTTAACAGTAGTTTTAAATAAATCACGCCAACCGGTTTTTGTAATTTACGGGGCCCATTTAGCTAATCAACTTATGGCCCAACTTGATTCTGCCGGTAACCGCATTCAAGAATGGAAAGGCGGCCGTGCGTACTTAAATATGCCGAAGGTACCAACTGAAAACGGACGTATCTTAGCTGTAGCTGCAAAAGGTTCACATGGAATTTATCCGGTGAAAGGTATGTACGCCGTAGCCTTAGGTGAAAATATCAGTTTATTAAAAGAACCAGCGGGCGGTGGTGAAAAGCTATATCCGGCTTTTGATGCTAATGCAGGACAAAATCCAAAATACAAACTACTTCCTTTAGGATTAGAAAATGTAACTTCAAACTGCAATGAAGGTTACAGTGTTTTAGCTTACTCAGGAGCTGTAGTTGATGTACTAGGGCCAACCAATGCGGCTTTCCCGCCGTTCACTGACCGTGAAGGTGATTATAAAAACTATACTGATCCAAATATGTATATGTTCGACATCGATAAAGCGATGAAGGCGAAGTAAGCCCTTAAGAGCAAGAGGGCTTTAACGCCCTCTCCCATTAGCAAAACGCAATTTCGCATTGTTCTTTCATCAAGAAATCAGCTATTTTTACCTTATAGAGTTTTTTAAAATTTATGGGGTGTAAAATGTTAAAAAATTTCGTTATCGCTACGGCATTAGTTCTTTCAGCCATTTCGGCACAAGCTTTTCAATCTCCTATTTCTGATGTTTTACCCAATGGTTCGGTGGCCCGTTGTCATGAATCTGGCGATGCTGGTCTTCGCGCTTATCGTTTAGCTGTTAAAGAAATTTCTGCCACAGCCTTAACTTTACAAGTCGACACTTTGGTTTGCCTTCGTCTTGAAGGACAAATGACTTTGATTCCTTATGCTTTAGCCGAAAAACAAGTTTATAAAAATAATGGTCATGTCATCAGTTACGAAAATATCGAAGCAAGCCTTGCGATCACAAACACCGAAGCCACAGCTTTATTAGCCCGTGTAACTTTAGATACAAGTAAGTTTTCTCAAGAGGTGACTTTAGATCTACAAGCACTACGTACGCGTGTTTTTGATGTAAGTCTTCAAATGTTAGAAGTTATCAGAATCGACGGCAAAGTTGTCGATCAAGGTATGCGCGCGAATGGCACATACCGTGTCACTTTAAATTAATTTCCAGTTCTGCCGGTACCATTTGATTTGGAGCCGGTTTTGACAGCCACCGGATTTAAACAACTGCTCGAAACAGCTTGATCATTCTCGGCATAAGAACAGCGGTGCCCTAAGTTGACCGGCGTACAATCTGTTGTTGAAGGTTGCTCAACTATTTCCGTGCTTACTTTATAATTGTTCGGATCTTCACCTAAAACACTGCCACTTTGAGAGATTTCTCCTCCCGTTGTTGTGTTTCCTGTCGTATCATCACTAACCACACGTGGCGGAGTATTTGAACGAAAAATGTTAGCTAAAGCTAACCCGATAGCTGCAATTTTTGTTTTAAAGAAATCAAAAAAACCGGCTTCAGCCTGGGGCGCCTGTAACAAAAATAATGCTAAAATGGCGACTAAGATTTTTTTATTCATTGTTAGCTCCATTTTTTACTAAAAGAAATTCTGTAAATAGTTCGAAAGCGGCATAGTTCTTAGCATCCATTGATTTAAGCTTTCCGGCACTGTATTTAAAGTTTACTTTACTTTCACCTTTTAGCTCTAATTCAACCAAGCGTTCATTGATGTATTTGGTCGTTAAAGTTTTTTTCGTCTTGGTAGCTAAATTAGTTTTTTTAATTTCGCTTACGTAACCTAAGCTATTTTCTTGGTACTCCCAACGGGCTTCTTTGGTATTAATTGTCTTCCAGCCGCTTGTGGCATCTAAAAGATTTTCGTTAATGGCTGTTGGTGCACGAAATAATGAGTCTTTTTCTACGCGATGTTTTGAAAATAATGGCGAACTTGCCGAACTGAATTCACTTGTTGATTGGCCACAAATATCTTTCACAGTGGAATTCAATAAAGCGCTGTTCATATTCATTTTGTATGTAAATTCACGGCCACAGTTATTATTATCAGTTAATTTGCTTACAGCATCTAACTTTGCATCGTAAGTCACCGTGTGCTGACTACCGTCAGGTAAAGTAAAACCAGTGATACGCCATTGGTTATCATGAGAATAAGTTAATTTTTTACCCCAGGCATTTTCAACTGAAGTTAAATTGTTATTTTTATCGTAGCTGTAAAGTACTTTAATTTTTTTAGGACCTTCGATTTTTTCTACGACTTTTTCAGTTTTAGCATAGGTAAAAAAGTAGTGTTGTTTGCCGTTATGAACAACCCGGTCAATCATGCCGTATTTGTTATAATAAATGCGTACAAATGGTTTTTCGTATTGGCTTTTTAGAGCAATTAAACTTAAGTGCCCTTGATCGTTATAACCGAAAATATACTTATCCGAAATACGCATATAACCTGCATTGTTCGGAAGTTCTTTCATCACTTCAGTTCCGGTGCTATTAGCATAACCATCTTCAACTTTAGCGAAGACGCTCGATGTAACTTGACCGCATTTACGAATTTCTAAGCCGGCATTGGCTCTGACAACAGTTTCTTCAAGCTGTGAACACCAGTTATTTCCGAATATCCCGAAACTTTTTCTTTTGTGATTATACTCACGCTGAATTCTAAATGGTGTTAGCGCTTCTTTGGTAATTAAGTCAGTTGTATTAAACGAAAGTTCACCGCTGATTGGATTTACTTCGGCAAATACAGATAAGCCCACGAATAACGTAATAAAAAATATTTTGTTTTTCACACTCTCTATTTTATTCCTCTTATAGAATATAGATAGACCAGTGAAACAATTTTTAGATTTCTGGCCTGATGTCGAGCCTTGGTGGGGTTCTCTTTTATGGTGTTTACCCGTACCATTAAATATATGAAAACAATGACTGGATTTTTATTTATTTTATTTACGGCATTTACAGCATTTGCAGTTGATCCTTCAAACTGCGCCGAAGGAAAAATCACCACGAAAACCAGAACAAATACTGTTACTGTGGCAGCTAATCTTTGCCAAAACGAATACGGTCAATTTTTTGCAAAACAGTGCGCTGATGGTTGCGAATTTTCAAAAGCTTTAAAGAGCCAAGGGCAAGTTGATGTTCAGGACGCTGTAGTTGGAAGCCCCGGCGGGCAGATCTGTTCCGAGTTAGGATTTGATGCAGAGATTGCTGATATCGAATTCAAAGGAAAAAAAACGCTAAACGTTGATTTATGTTTTACTAAGAACAGATCTTCATATGTTTCAACAGGCTTTTTACGTGATCTAGAGGGAGATCTTGAAAAATGAGATCTTTAATAACCTTTCTTTCTTTAATTCTTTCATTTAATTTTGCGCAAGCGGGCTCATGCGAAACGGTCGATTTACGCGATCAATTAGGCCCGATTCTAAATCAAGATGGTGCTGGCTTTTGCTATGCTTACACGGCAGCCGATATTCTTTCATTTAAACTAGGCAAGCGTGTTTCTCCGGTAGACATTGCTATGCAATACGTAAAGCGTCGCGATGAATTAATGTACCGTAAAGGCTTAAACGCTAAATACTTAAATGAAATTAACAGCGATAGAAAAAATGATATTTCTAGCGGTGGCTTTGTTCGCTACGCCTTAAGCTATTCGCAAGACGCTGGCTTTTGCGAAGATAGCAAAATTAACTCGAATGACTTTCGCACCGACCGCGATTTATTTCGCGGTTTAGTAAATTTGAATCAGCTAAGTCTTCAAGAATACAGTTTAAGTGATGCAGGATCTGCGAGTTGTTCTAAATTTTCTCAAATTCAAAAAATATTTCCAGGTGTAACGATTGCTGACATTCAAAACACCGCTAACCAAAGTAATTTAATGAATGTGGGCGCTAAGCTTGCTAACGAAGCCTGTGAGCCGCGTTTCAAAGCGACAACACCATTACGTTTTAGAAGTTTAAGTAATCCCGGTGCATATAACGAAAACTTAACAGGTTCGCAGTACAATGAAATTGATAGCGTACTTTCAAAGAAGCAGCCTATTTCACTTTCTGTAAAAATGGATAAGCTTTATAACTTCGGCCGTTCAAGTGTATCAAGCCAACCACGCCACGCGATCACTTTAGCCGGAAGAAAAATGAATCCTGCTACTGGAAAATGTGAATACATTTTAAAAAATTCCTGGGGTCCTGAATGCGATCGCCACTATAAAGTGCGTTGCGAAGGTGGATACGTTTTTGTTCCAGAAGATATTTTTAAATCAGTTGTCTACGCCGCTGACTATATTGAATAGATAATCTTTAAGATTCTTTCAGCAGTTGTTCAGCGCCTGAAGCGCGAAACCAAACACGTTCTGAAAGAAAAATACACAGGCCAACCAGTGGCACCAAGAATAGAAATCCGAAAAATCCCAACAAGATGTAAAGCTTAGTATTTACATCTTCTGGCAATAACCAAACAGCTGTAATTACGGCTCCTAAAAAACCAAAGATCATTAATTGCAGAATAAAAAATACAGATAAAGCGACAATGATGCTTCGACGAGTGGCTTGCAGCGTTTTTAAATAGATTAACAACGCCTTCTTTTTAACTTGGCCAAAAGCATATTGATATGCCACTTGCCCTAAAAAGTATGTAAAAAGTTTTCGTACCCAACTCATTTTATTTTTACACTAATCTTGCTTGCGTTGACCGAAAATCCAACCAATAACAAAAGCCAGAATACCCACTATGCCTAGCACAACCCATGGATTTTCTTTTACTTTGCCTTCAACTTGGTTTTTAGTTTTTTTAACTTCTGATTCGACATTGTTTTTTAGATCATCAAGATAGGGTTTAAGATCATCTAATGTTTTACGTAGTTCGTTATAATCTTTTTCTAAGATCTGTTTAAAATCCTGAACTTTGCCATGACTTGCAGTTTCAAGCTTTTCAATCGCTTCAGATAGTGATGATGGTTGTTTGGCCATGGTGACTCCTCATGTTGAAAGATCAAATCACTATCGGCTCATTTCGAGAAAAAATTAACCAGACTTTGGTCTTCGTTTTCAGGCTAATCTTCGCAAAAAATCTTCTGCATCGACTTCATTAATTTAAGCAATTCAGAATTATCAATTTTATAATATATACTTTGTCCCTCACGACGGGCTGAAAGTAATCCTTCGCTTTTCATTTTAGCTAAATATTGCGAAACCGATGATTGTGAGGCGCCACA
>CAMLRE010000173.1 GCA_946482355.1 uncultured Bdellovibrio sp. | reverse complement strand
TTTATCGGCGCCATTCATTATCACAACATGGATGGGTGAGACGTTGGGCTTGCAACTCGGGCAACTGCGCCAGCCGTTAATTCCTTTTCAGTATTTATGTATTTATATCGCGGTGTTATCGCCAGGCCGTGTGTGGATTGCAGCTTGCGAAATTTTTGTTTCGTTAGTTTTTGCAGTCACTTTTTGGATGTTTTTAAAAGATCAGTTTCCGTTAACAGGAGTCACAGGTGAACCCTGGTCCACTTTAACTTATGGTCTTATTTCAATGATGATGTTAGGGGCCCGTGCGTACCGTAAACGTCTTATTCAGAATTTAGAAAAAAACCGCGCTGAAGCCGAAGCTTTTGAACGGGCAGCCAGATTATTCTTGGCAGTACGTGACCGGGCGAATTCACCATTACAAGTTATTAATCTTTGCGCGACTCTTATTGAATCGCGTAATCCTGAAGAAGTAGAAACTGTTGAGCGTTTACGCCGTTCACTTTTAAAACTTCAGGGCTTAACTGAAATCATAGCCGAGACTGACGTGTGGCGTGAAACCTATGAAGCTGGTGGCGATATTTCTAAAGAAATAGATAAAACTTTTTCTAAGCTGGTTTAGTTCTTGCTCGAATTTCTTCTATGAAATTCGCCAAAAAAATATTAATTATTGTTTTGATTCTGGGGGTTATTCGCCTTCTTATTCCTGTTGCGGCATTGACAGGTATTAACTACGTCTTACGTCATAAAAGCGAAGACTACACTGGTCATCTAAAAGATCTGGATTTGGCGATTTTGCGTGGTCAGGTGGCTTTTCAAAATTTGCATATTGAAAAGAAAGACAAACCTCACGCATTACAAATGGACGTGGCAAATGCGAAAGTAAATTTCTCATGGCAAAAACTTTGGGATAAAAACGCTGTCGCCGAAATTCTCATTGATGGTATGAATGTGGCGCTGACTGAAGTTCCCAAAGTAAAACCACCCAAACCTGATGAAATGAGCTTTGCAAAAATCAGAAAGCTTTTAGCTGAATCAAAATGGTCTTCAGAGATTTCTCATTTTACCGTGCGTGATGCGAATGTTAAATTTATGGTGCCAGAAGCGAAAGTGCCTTTATCGGTAAATCGTATTGCCGTAGATATTTCTAATGTGCATTTATCGCCAGCGAAAAATTGGCAATTAGCTAATGTTAAGGTTGAGTCGTATTTGCAGGGGCAGGGGCGTATGTTGTTAACAGGCCAGGCGCAGCCCTTAGCTGATCCGGTCATGGCTGATATGAATTTTTCAATAGTAGATTTTGATTTGAAGTCCTTAAATGGTCTGCTTTTAAAAATTTTACCGATGGATTTAACGCGCGGAAAATTTTCAACTTATATCGAAGCCGCCAGTGAAAAAGGCCATACCAACGGTTATGCAAAGCTATTTTTCGATGACATTGATGTGGTTTCAAATCCGCAGAAATTAAAATCAGGCAGGCACTTTGTTGTCGAAGCGGCCGCAGCTGTCGGAAACTGGATTTTAAAAAACGATAAAGAAAAGTCAGTGGCTTTGAACTTACCTTTTAAAATCAAGCATGACAACGTGGTCGTAAACACTTCAGAGGCCTTCTGGTCTACTCTGCAGAATAAACGTGACGAGCTTGACCGTAAGTTCGACAACACCATCAGTTTTGCACAGAACCGCAGTGACAGTTTGTTAAAGTAAATGAAGATGCACCGTTGCCCTTTGTGCCCCGCTAATTTTGGTTGCGGGGAATAATTCCCGTAAGAAAAACTCCTTCTCGGCTTCAAAAGTTCTGGTGGCTGGCGCTTTAATTGCTTAACGAAACACGAACGCAATTTAAACCGCACAGAAGAAGGACAACATGCCTCAATCGCAGACAAGCAAAAGCCAAGTCTCACGCCGTGGTCAGATGAATAAAACAGATATGTCTAGATCTACTCCAGCCAGTCGCCCTCGCGACGATCTAAGAACCGCTTATGGTGGCGATGAAAACCGCGGTCCAGCGCGTGATCATAAGCCGAAATCCGCTAAGGGCGGGCGAGTTAAGGGACGCAGGCTTCCTGCTGACTCGATGAAAACGCCGGTTCGCTAGAGCCACATTGGAACCTTAAAAAATATAACCAAATATAACTAAGTCCGAAATGGAACTGGTGGGATAAAAACTTCCTTGTTCAAAATTTGACGACGAAAAAAATAGACTCTAACAGAGCCATTGATTAGAAAAAGCCTGTCAATTTATTTTTATTTACTTCACTTAAGGGGAACGTATGAAATACTTATTAATGATCATCGCAGTTATGGCTTTAGCTCAGACAGCAAAAGCGCAATCTTGGCAGTATATGCCTGAAAATATGGCGCTGGTTCAAGAGCATTTAAATAAGGATCTTTATAATTCTGAGAACGTAAGTGTGAGTTTTTCATTATCAAAAAATCGCGAAGTTGCTCACTTACAAATTTTAAGTCATGTTTGTCCTAAAGTAGAAGGTGGCCTTTCTTGCTTAGCCATGCCTACGACGGTTTTAAATGCGACGTATACTCTTAAGCGTATTGAAACTGATGCCTGCGGTATTCAAACTTTTGTTTCTAACAGTGTTGAAGTGGGTAGCCGCTTTTTGAAAAACCAACGCCGTTTTGCTCAGGTACGCATTAAAGATTTTTCGCAATCAGTTTGCGAAATGATTTATACAGCTGATGTTCAAGTGGATTTAAAAGATACAACTTTAGATTCTGAATTAGATAAAGTTGAAATTCATTATTCGACGTTAACATTTAATTATTATAAACAAAGCGGCCCTGTAACTCAGTAGTTGTTGTCTGGTTTACAGCATCCCTTAAATTGAAAGAGGCGATCTAACGATCGCCTCTTTTTTTATTTTACGCCAATGTGTTAGCTAAAAGCATTTCGCGGTACTTCGGAAGTGGCCAGAATTCATCGGCTACGATGATTTCAGCTTGGTCACAGGCCGCGCGTAATTTAAAGCTTTGCGGTTGTAATTGATCTACGATATCACGCATACGTTTTTCTTCGTCATGCGATTTTTTCGATTTATCAATCATGCCTTTGAACTTTTCTAATTCCATAAGCACATTACCTAATACTGTATCTAAATTGTTTAGACGTGTTTCATGAAGTTTAGCTGTCGCTTTTGACGGAATCGCTGCATGAGCTGCTGCCAACGCTGCAAATTGTTTTTCAATTGCCGGTACAACATAAGTTTCAGCTAATTCGATTAAAGCTAAATGTTCGATATCTAAAGTTTTCACATAGCGTTCGACCGCGATGTGGTAACGAGAACCGATTTCTTCCTGAGTTAATACATTCGTATCAACTAAGAATTGTGTTTTCTTTTTGTCTTTAAACATCTCTAAAGCAGCCGGTGTCGTGTTTAGAATTGGTAAGCCACGTTTTTTAGCTTCAGCTTTCCATTCATCAGAGTAACCGTTGCCGCTAAAACGAATGTGTTTAGTTTCTTTCACCACTTGGCGAACTAATTCCATAACAGCTTCGTCGCGTTTTTTCTTTTTAAGAAGATCTTTTAATCTTGCAGAACATTCTTTAAAAGAAGCTGCTACAGCTGCATTTAAGATCGACATAGGAACAGCTACGTTTTGAGTTGAACCCACAGCACGGAATTCAAATTTGTTACCCGTGAAAGCAAATGGCGAAGTGCGGTTACGGTCAGTGTAGTCTTTAGAAACGTTAGGAATTTTATTAACACCTAAATCAATAATAGACTGTTCAGTCGCTTTTAAAGTTTTACCAGCTTCGATCGTGTTTAAAATCTCTTCTAATAAACTTCCTAAGAAAGCTGAAATGATCGCCGGAGGCGCTTCGTTTGCCCCTAAGCGGTGATCATTACCAGGTGAAGCAATCGCAGCACGAAGAACGGCTGCATTGTCATGAACGGCTTTCAGTGTAACCGCTAAGCAAGCTAAGAAACGTAAATTTTGGTGAGGCGTATTGCCTGGCTCAAGTAAGTTTTCACCTTTATCGTTCGCCATTGACCAGTTGTTGTGTTTACCTGAACCGTTAACACCGGCGAATGGTTTTTCATGTAGTAAGCACACTAAACCGTGTTTTAAAGCTGTACGTTTTAAAACTTCCATTGTTAATAAGTTGTGATCTGAAGCGATATTCATATCTTCAAAGATCGGCGCAAGTTCAAATTGGCTTGGCGCCACTTCGTTATGGCGAGTTTTAATAGGTACACCTAATTTATATAATTCAAATTCAACTTCTTGCATGAACTGAGTAATGCGAGAAGGAATAGCTCCGAAGTAGTGATCTTCTAATTGTTGACCACGGGCTGCAGGACTTCCCACTAGCGTACGGCCAGTCATGATTAAGTCAGGACGTAATGCTACGAAGTTTTTATCAACTAAGAAGTATTCTTGTTCAGCTCCTAATGTTGTAGAAATTTTCTTAACATCAACATCGCCTAATAATTTTAAAAATTCACAACCAGCTGTAGAAATCGCCTCAGTAGAACGTAATAGAGGAGTTTTATTATCTAAGGCTTGGCCGTGGTAGCCGAAGAACACTGTTGGAATACAAAGTGTTTTACCGTTACCTTCTTCAATAATGAATAAAGGAGACGATGGATCCCAAGCAGTGTAGCCGCGCGCTTCAAAAGTTGAACGCATACCGCCTGAAGGAAATGATGAGGCATCCGGTTCACCTTGGATTAATTGTCCGCCAGTGAATCTTTCGATCACGCGAAGTTCTGAGTGGTTAGAGTGTTGAATAGTAATGAAAGCATCATGCTTTTCAGCAGTTGATCCAGTCATCGGTTGGAACCAGTGACAGTAGTGAGTTACACCTTTTGTGATGGCCCATTCTTTGATCGCAGAAGCAATTGATTCTGCAGTTTCTTTCGGAAGTTTTTTACCTTGCTCTAAGGTTTTAATTAAATTTCCGTAAGCGTCTTTAGGAAGTTTCTCGCGCATCTGCGCTAAGCCGAAAGTAGAACAACCAAAGTATTCAGAAATCGGAGATTCTTTTCCGAACTGATCTTTAATTTTCGTGATTGAGTTTGTTCTTGTTTCGATAGCGCTTTTGAAAGCATTTAGGCGCGCGTTTGCAGCAGTAGACGCTGCAGACTCATTTTGAGTTTGCATAACAGGGCTCCTTCAGTCTCTAAGAATTCCAAAACTCTTAGAAAGTTAAAATTGTGAGAGGGAAAGCTTGTAGAATTATAAAACTCTAACAAATCAATCCACGAAAAACAGGCTACCGTGGGTTAGGGCGTTTCGCAAGAGGGTTAGGGCTAAATAGTTTCTGGATTATTCATTGCTTCATAGAGCTTTTTATCTAAAACTGATTTTACGAGGTTTAAATGACCAATAACCAATTTAAAAAGGTAACTCGCCCGGAAGTTGACCGGATTTTAACCCATGGAGTGTTTCAGAAATGCCAGCTCAGTCTGAATTTCACTCATTTACAAAAAGTTATTAAAGTTCGGCTGGCTACGATTCCCGAAGATATGTT
>CAMLRE010000172.1 GCA_946482355.1 uncultured Bdellovibrio sp. | reverse complement strand
CAGCCATTCTAAAGCGTATCACTTCGAGACAACCTTTAGAATTTTAAGCAGCTTTTACTGCTGAAAATCTTGCAGCGCTGAATTTTTAGCACCCCGGTATTCAATTTTCTCCAATGATTTCAACACCATTAAGTTGGCCATCAATTAGCAATATCTCTATTTGTCCAGCGTTTATCCAAACACTAACAAAAGGAGATGTTATGAATAAAACAATTTTAAAATCGATCGCATGTGGTGCCTTAGTTCTTTCAACTGTAGGTTGTAAAGAAGAACAAGTTGAAGTTACGCCAATCGCTCAGCCTTCAGGCCGCTCAGCTTTAATGGCTGCTTTAGAAACTCAAGCTACAGGTTTAGTTGATAGCTTCAATAATGTATTAGTCGATAGCCAGTTCTTAAAAAATT
Organism: uncultured Bdellovibrio sp.; assembly: GCA_946482355.1. Next base: position 5,085 of record CAMLRE010000172.1, on the reverse strand, counting down.
TAGATTTAGAACACCCGCCTGAAAAAATTTCGATGGAAACTGAAAACGATGTTAAAAAAGCCATCGATTATTTATTAGCCAATGAATTAAGTGATAACGGTGCAACAGTATATTCACCGGATACACGTATCTGCAGCGAAATTTTGGCAAAAAACAATCCAGAAACTTGCCAAGACATTTTTTCAAAAATTAAATTAGCACAAGTAGAGCAAGACGCTTCGTCTGGTTATGTTGAAATTTACCTAGCAAATATTAAAGCTTTTGGCTTTGTTTACACGCCAGAATTAATTTCAGCCCAATTTGATTTAGCCGGTTTATTATCTGCTTTAGCAAAAGCTGACGAAATTATCGTAGCTCACCAAGAAGAATCTATGGAATTACCATCATCGGCTTCGGGTAATGTTTCAGTAACAGTTGCGCAAAAATTGGGTGCTACGATTGTTGATTTAACAGTGAATCAAAAAATTCGTGTGCAAGGTGTAAATCATGAAATGCAAAGTTATGACTTCGCTATTGAAGCCGGTCAAAATGTAGCTACGCTTTCAGCTTTTCCAGCGATGAATTTAGCTTCGTTACAAGTTAATGTTCCAGCTGTTGAAGCGATCTTTCCGGTACATGATCACGATAATATCAATCACGCCGTAGCATTATCTTTTCCAGGTGGTAGTGGTTTAGCAACTTTAAATAACGCCATGTCGATGATTGAGTTTTCAGGTGTTAAGTTAAAATCTTCAACTGTAACTGCTAAAGCTGATGGTCAAGCGATGGCTCAATTAACGGTAAACGGTCAGGTTGATGCCCAAGTGACTTCGTACCAAGGTGGTCATGTAGGATTAAAATTCTTATCGGCTATCGATGGTCAATTAACGGCAGTATCTAACCCACTGTTTTCTGAACAAGGTTCAATCACAGCTTCAATTGCTCAAGGTACAGAAGCTTACTTTGCTAAAGATGCTGATCAAGCCAAAATTTTAGCCGGTAATTTTCAATATGTAGGCACACAAGATTTCTTATCAAACATCAATGCGACAGCCGGTATGTGTATCGAAGGCGATGAAAATCAAGACCTTATCTTACAAACGGCAGTGTGTAAGTAATTAGTAACAACGTCCCCGCCCCCCAAGCTCCGGTTTTACGACCGGAGCTTTTTGTTTGAAAAAATCATAGGAGGATTCAAATGAGAACACTAATGACGATAAATATTTTTTTAAACGTACTTTTTATGAATATTCCAGCGCACGCAAAAGATTTTAATTTAAAATGGTCTGAAGTCAGATTTTTCTTATCAGAAACAACATTTGCGAACAAAGATGAAAATTTAGGTGCGCTGATGCAGGCGGATCAAATCGAAGAAATGAAAGCTGTGACTGGATTTGGTTTAGAAGCTGATGCAGAACTTTCTTCTTGGTTTAAAGCAGGAACAAAAATTAAAGGTGTCTTCAATGCGGCTAACAAAAAAGAAGCTCCATTTCCTGCGACAGAATATTTAGCTGTTCAACAATATTCAGCAGGCTTAACCGGAAGATTAGTGCTGGTGAATAAAAAGAATTTTAACTTAGATCTTTTTGGTGAGCTTGGCTTGTCAAATAATACTGTCGAATTACAAACGACTGGCGGCAAAGCCAAGTGGGATAAAAACTCACACTTTTATCAACGCGCTGGCGCTTCAGTCGCAGCCGGAGGAGAATCGTTTAAGGTATTTGTCGAAGGTGGATATGAAAACTTCAAATTAGATAACCTGAAATATGAAGGAACAATCGGCCAAAACATTAATGAGATTGATCTAAGTGGGTCATACGTAAGCGTAGGCTTCATTATCAGCGGGCTTCCAAGTTGGATCAAACCGGGTGGTTTATCGACGGGCGGAAACTAACATTGGACGTCATCTTGCTTCGTTTAAAAGAAAAAACTTTTTAAACAGCGAGGAGACAACATGAAAAAAACATTTATCATATTTGCGATGAGTGGCCTTTTAACAGGCGAAACTATGGCCATGGGTTCAAAAAACGATCAGGCGGCAAGAGGTACGACGGGAACATCTGCCCGGGGAACATCGTCTGAAGAATCGGATTCAGTGGGCCGTGGAAACTCACCGTCAAATACAACAGGATCAACAACACAAGATGCTGATGTAAATACAACAACAAATCAGGCGGACACCGATGACTCAATGACTAAAGATATTGAGGCAAGAAAAAATGACCAAGACATGTCCCGTCGAACTTCAAGAAACAATACGGCATCTGGAACTGTTACACCAAAATCAAACTACTAAATAAAAATAACCAAGCTTGAAAAAATTTTCAGGCTTGGTTAGTCAACACAAGCCAAAACCAGGATCGCGGATTTTGTTAAAAATTTATCGAGGAGAAAAAATGAAAACAAAATTTTTAGCACTGTTAGTTTTTGCCAGCCTAACTATGAGCATGGGATCAAAACCAAGTTCAGCGACTGCGGGATCAGATGATACCGATTTAAAAACTTCTTCAGAAGCTATTGTTGAAGATGCAGATAAAAAACCATCAACACCCAATGCAACTTCTGAAGGTGTGGCTGAAAGAAAAGGTCAGACAGATCCTTCGGGTCCGCACAGTTACATTGGTACAAGAGCGCGTGGAAAGGCGTTGCAGACAGATAAGTTCCCCCGCCCGCCTGAGCATGCGACTTCAGGAACAACTACGCCAAAAACGAAGTACTAAAAAAAGCAAAAAAAAACCCTCGGATTTCTCCAAGGGTTTACATGTTCGAACCAAAATAAAATGGCTCAGATGGCAGGACTCGAACCTGCGACCAAGCGATTAACAGTCGCTTGCTCTACCAACTGAGCTACATCTGAACAGTGCTCACCAAACTAACTAATTCAGTGGCCTTCGTCAAGAAGCTCTCGACTCAATTTTTTCGATTTAAACGGTAGGCCCGCAGCTCTAAAAACTTGAAGCCCCTTATCCCACTCTAATTTTACGATGGCTGCTTGAGAATCCATCGCCATGGCCAGGTCGCGCCAGTTTGCGTTGTTCATTTCTGCCTCTGATAAAGGCTCTAGATCAACTTTGCAGAATTTTTTGCGAAGAGCATAATCAGTCCACTTTTTATATTTAGCTTTTAGCTCAGAATCTTGCCATTTCACTGTGCCTTTTGTCTCAGAACACCATTGAAATGAAGCCACTTGCTTAGTGATTTCAGTCATATCCGGTTGGTGATAAGAATTTTTAGTCAAATAGCCTTTAAAAAGAAAAATGCTTACAAGACCGACAACTAAGATGCTGATTTTAAAAATGAGTTTTTTGTTCACTCTTTAAGTCTAGGTAAAAAGCTTAGTTTTAGGAAGCTTAACTTTTTTCTAAGCTTTGGTCGCATTGTTTGTGCCACCAATATCATGCAAAATCATGTTTAGTTGGAGGGGCTGCATGCTAATGATGCAAATTATGATCTGCTTAACCCTATTTATGGGGGTTTTGTTACCGTTATCCGCTAAGGCTGTTGGTTTTGGTGGTGAAGTTTATTTTTCTCCGCAATTTGGCGGCACTGATTTTAACGCTACCGATGGTTCGGTCGATCATAAAAAATCCTGGAACTTCTTTTACAATATGGGGTTAAGCCTTGGGGTTAAAGGCTGTTTACGCACAGATATTTTCGCGATTGGTTTAAGTACTGATTTGGGCTGGAAAGAAGAAGCTGTCGAGCATCGTTCAGCTGCCGGAGTTTCTGAATATGATTATCAAATGCTTCGCGGTTATGCCGGAGGTTATTTTACATTCGGAAAAGTCGTTTATTTTTATGCGGGCTACGACCCGATTGTTTATGCAAAAATGACTTACACCGATAACGAACACGTAAATCCATTTCGAAAAAATGATGTTCTAAAAGGTTATGCGTATTCGGGTGGAGTTGGTTTTGAATTTCCGGGATCAGTTGGATTTTTACGATTTTTAGGTCGTACAACGATCTACAATAATGTTGAATTTAACGGTGTAGAACGTGAGTTACCAGATTCAGCGTATTCGAAAATTAATACGGGTGAATTGGTTGTTCAATTCGGCTCGCAATTCTAAGATTTATAATGTTTTGATTATTAATTGGGCAAAAAATGGTGCGGACGGGAGGATTCGAACCTCCGACCACTTGATTCGTAGTCAAGTACTCTATCCAGCTGAGCTACGACCGCACTGTCGTAATATAAGCAAATTTAATTGTGAAATACGGTTCTACCGATTTATTAGTCCAAAATCAAGTGTAAGTATCGGTCATTCCTTGATTTGGTAAAAACGCTATGGCATTTTCATATTCTATATTATTTCAGCATTAAAAACTTGCGCGCGGAGTGGTGGGTGAGTGGCTGAAACCAAGTCTTTGCTAAAGACTCGTACTTGCAAAACAGGTACCGTGGGTTCAAATCCCACCCACTCCGCCATTTTCCCTTCTTTCCTTTCACTCAAAAGACGAAACGGTTTTATTGCCTGAAATCGCACACTTGTGCCTTCTAACACTTGGTTGGAAATGAATTTAATCAATGACAAAATATCATTTTAGCATTGGAATTAACCAATGAATCGAGTCGATGCAGAAGTTATTTCAGGTAGTCACAATTTAGTAATTTCAGAATCAATAATTTGTGATGATACTGAACCGTTAATTATAAATATTCCTACAACTGCGGGAAAGCCGGATTATTTAGTTTTCGAATTTTTATCAGGTGAAGTTGTAGAGCCTCAACATACGGTAGAAGCAGATGGTAAAATTAAGGTCAAACTGGGTAGTGCTGCAGGAGCATTCCTAGCAACTAAATTTAAAATTCCTGCGAAAATAGCAGGAAAAAACTATTTTTATTTTTTTTGTTTAACTCGGTTGGTTGGAAAAGCATTGAGGTTTGAATTCTCATTATACGAGCAAAGGGGAATTTTAAAATGACTTTTTCTCCCGACTCTTTAGTAAGGGCTATATCATCTCACCGTCAAAATATCCTTGTAACTATTCTGTCTGCAGCAGTTGTTGTCGGCTTAGTTTTTATTCCCGTAGCATTATGGTGCGATGATTTGGTTATAAAATATTCCATATTGGGAATATTTTTATTTTTAATTGTTTTTT
>CAMLRE010000171.1 GCA_946482355.1 uncultured Bdellovibrio sp. | reverse complement strand
GGTGGAGCCTATACCATCGCACAGGATGAACAAACTTCTGTTGTATTTGGTATGCCGCGTGAAGCGATTAAACGTAACGCAGCCGTTAAAGTTTGCGGTTTACACGAAATGGGAAACAATATTCACCAGGGATTTACGAGTTTGTTGAGTCCAAAAAAAGGCCAGGCGAGTTGAACTTTTTTTAACCACATCTTAATCTAACTAAACAAGATGAATAGAAAAAAACTTTTAATTTTAGATGATGATGTTCGACTTTGTGAGATCCTAGCTCAAGGTTTATCAAATGAATTCGATGTAACGATTACTCACGATCCAGACATCGCGTTTAGAATTATTATGCGTGCAGCGCCGGATATTATTCTTCTTGATGTGCATTTAGGTGTTGGCTGCGGTATCGAACTTTGCAAAAAGTTACGCACAAACCAATTAGCTAAAAATATTCCGATTCTTATGCTTACAGGCCACGGCACTACTGTCAGAATGTTACAGTCGTATGATGTCGGTGCTGATGATTATATCGAAAAACCGGCCGATTTAGTGATTATTAAAACACGTTTGCTAGCGCGTCTGCGCCGTATACAAGAGCTTTCAAATTCTGGAGAAACTTTCGGTAATTTAAGATTACATCCAGAGCGCCTTGAAGTTGAACTTGATGGCAAGGGCCAGCGTTTAAGTGAAATTGAATTTAGCTTGCTTAGAATTTTTCTGACTCATCCGAACAAAAAAATTACTCGCGAAGAAATTTTAAAAACAATCTGGAATGATACAAGGGTTGAAGAGCGCACGGTGGATGTTCATATCAGTTCATTACGCCGTAAGTTGAAAGATTTTAATCATCATATTAAAGCATTATATGGCAGCGGTTATATTTTACGTCCTGTCGAAAAGAAAAGATTATTTAAAGCCCTGGAAGCGTAGAGTAACCTCTGCGCCTTTATCCACTTTCGAATCCACCTGAAGTGAACCCCCATAAACAGCCATAAAATCACGGGCAATCAGCAAGCCGCTTCCGGTTCCCATTTCACCTTGGGTTCCCACCTGGCGAATATCGACTTCATCGTCAAAAATACGATCTAAGAGTTGATTCGGAATACCGACACCTTCATCTTTGATCTTTAATTCAAGAGTAGAGGGTTCTTCGAATGTGGCCGTAATATGGATGTTTTTTCCTTCGTGAGAAAATTTGCAGGCATTACTGATTAAGTTTGATAGCACCTGGTGGGTAAGACTTGTTTTTTCGGCTATGACTTGCAGATTATCTTCAACATGAACAACCACTAATAAATTTTTTCTTTTGATTTCTGGTTGGTACATTTCAATCACTTCGTTGATCGATTTTTTTAAATTCACCGGAGTTAAATTTAAGACATGTTTGCCACGCCCTAAAAAGCTATTTTTAGCGTTTTCAATAATGTCAGATTGTTCCTGAGCGGCTTGCAAAATACGATCAATATTTCGCAGGTCAGTTGTATTTTGAATATTTTCTTTTAATACCTGTGCTGTTGTTTTTACTAACTGGGTTGTATTTGAAAGATCGTGTGAAAGCGTGCGAAGTAAAGTTTTAACGACCTTACTTTCTTCCCCCTGAGCTTGGGCAAAGCCTACTTTAAGAGTCAGTTTTTGTAATTTTTGAAAAATAACAGTGTTTAGGATTAAGCCTTCAAGCATTCTTCCAAAAATGGCGAAGTAACCAAAAAACCAAAAGCCTTCGATAACTCCGGCACGGTACGCAGCCCATATTAAATTACAAACAATGGCTACTCCCCAGGCCGTAGCGATTTGTTCAGCCCATAATCGTTTTTTCCAGATAAAATAAATTAAAGAAGCGCCGGTTAAAAACATCGTACTAAAAACAGCCGGGGTAAAAGTTTTCCAGGCCAAGACTTGGGTTTCTGGAAAGAAACTTAAAAAGATAATACCGACGGTCGCCGTCAGAAAAACCATGTAAATCGTATTTAAGCGCGGATGACGTTTTTTAAGTTCAAAAAAAGCGCGTATAAACAGTAAATCGAAGAACACTGTTAAGATCAGCACCGGAAAAACCAAAGTCGACCCAGTAAAAGCAATATCACTTGGCCTGTAGGCATCCCAGATGCCGCGGTTTATGGTGATTGAAGCCAAAAGATTTAAGTAAAACAGAGAATAAATTAAAAAACTTGGTTCTTTGAAAGAGCTGAAAAAAATTAACGCCAGTAATGCAACGACAAGATAAACTCCGGTAGAAAGACCGATAAAGTGTACCAGAAAAATTGTCACTTTATTAAAGTAGCTTTGTTTCATGAAATAAAATTCGTTATTGATACCACTGGCACCAGGAACAACTTTTAAATAGTAAATACGGTTTTTATATTCATTTTTCTCAACTGGAAAAGCGTATTGCAAAGTGGGCATCGGGCACTTGGTCGAATCTATTTCGACATCGCAAAAGCCACGGTATTCTACGCTTTCATCATGAGTAATGAAACCTTCTATTGAAAGAGCCGTTTCATTTGATCCGGTAAAAAGAACTGCATCCTGCTCCCAGTTTTGCAGTTTTTCGGGAATAGCAATTTTTAGCCATATGACCTGGGCTGTTGGCGGAATTGTTTTTTTCTCAGACGATACGAATGGTTGAGTTTTAACGGTTTCGATTGTTTGAAGGCCGCTTTGGTCGGCAAAATATTCAACATCAGAAATACGCATGTAGCTATCAGTGGCCATTTCAGCCAATAAAAAGCTACAGATGATCGTAAGTACGGTCCAAAGAATCGGATAAAACCAACGCATTAGTCGTCCTTTTTGCTGTAACTATTTATTGAACCAAATGTCTGGCGAATAATATCCATTGAATTCATTGATTCAGTGGCCTGTTGACGGGCAATTTTTTTCTGTTGTTCACTTAACACCTGCATCAGGTCACGTAAGCGGTAAGTCGTTCGGCTTAAAAGTTCACTGGCTTGTTTTTGCGAAATTTTTTCTTCGCGGAGTAATTCTGTAAGTAAATCCAAAGACTGTAGTGGCGTATTTGTCAGATCACGTAAGGCGATAGAGACGTCGGCAAAATCACGCAGGCTTTTTTCTTTAGTTTGTGACTCGATTAAATTAGCATGTAATTTCAGTGTGCTTAAGCGGTTTTGTAAAACCAGCAAAGCGGCTAAGGCATAACACATGGTAACCCATGGTTCGTATTGTCCGGAAGCCCGCATCACTTCGGGTGAAAAAAGCAAAACCTGAAGCGGTGGAATTAACAGACACAGGCTGAGTAAAATATAACCTACATAATGAGGAAATGGTGCAAGCATAGCGATAATTACGGCTATAACCTTGTAACTTGCGAAGAAAGAAATGGACTGGTTTTGTACGGCAGCCTGTGCAGCTGTATGACTCGCTGGTAAGAGCACACAAAGAGTCATAACGATATTTAAAATGACACAGAATTTGACTTTAAGACGAGGCAGTTTGCTGGTTACAAAAAATGAAAAACCAACAATCGCTAAAGCCGAATACCACATCCATGTTATCGGTAGATGTGCATTGATTCGAATAATTAAAACCAAAGGTAAAACACATAAGGTCGCGACGGCATAATAACGCGTAGATCTTGCCGCGAGTTGGTTGTCATCTAGCGCTAACGGATTATTCATGATGCTGACTCAATTAACGCGCGAAAATCATGGGGAGGAATTGGTTTTTGAAGAACCTGAACGTCTTCAAAAAGGGCAGCCTGTCTGGCTTCTTCAGAGTCTTTTGCATGACCGGTTAAAAAGAAAACCGGTTTGTTATAACCTTGGCTTTTTAACCAGCGGTAAGCCTGAATTCCCGACGGTTGGTTCACACCTAAATTAATATCTAAAAAAGCCATTTCGCTTTTTAGAATTTCTTCGATTTGATCCTGCATGCTTTCGATATTTGAACAAGTGATGGCTTCGCAGTTACATGCGGCTTGAACAAATACTTTCATGATATCGAGATATTCCTCGCTATCGTCTAAAAAAAATATTGATCGCATGTTATTAGCCCCTCTGTGTGCGTAGATATTTAATCACGGAAATAACGTATTGCAAACACTCTTCAGTGTCAGAGGGAATGAATTCGTTTCTTTCTTAAAAGAATTCGGGGCATTTTAACCCTTTTTTAACAACTTTTTTACGAAGCTAGTGACAAGCGCATTTTTGTGTCGTTAGCTGGTTTTACTATGAAAAATAAAATCGTTTTATTTGTAGTGTCTTTATTCGCGGTTTCCGCTCTGGCAGCTCAAGCCACAACGCCTTTACAACAAATGGAGCAAATAGCTTTTGCTCCAAAAACCGAAACAGATTCATTGTTATTATACTCTGACAAAGAATTACTGTTTGAGCGTTACAATAATGGTTATACGGCCGATAACAAACACGTGGCTTGGTCAGCTTCAAAAAGTATGTCGAGTGCCATCATCGGAGCTTTGGTTTATGCCAAGCAAATAAATATTCAGCGTTCGATCTGTGATTATATTCCTGAAGCGAAAAACTTTAACCACTGCGATTTACGCACAACTGATTTTTTAAGCTGGTCATCAGGTTTAATCTGGAATGAACTGTATGAAGACCCTAGTGGCGACCGTGAGCAATCATCTGTAGGCCAACTGCTTTACGGGGATGGTATTGCAAATACATCAAACTTTATTATTGCTCATCCCTCGAAAACGCCGGGTCAAAACGAATGGAACTATTCAACAGGCGATTCAACTTTTGTGATGGCCTTAGCCAGAGCCGCTGTTCCGGTTGTTGAAGAACAAACATTTCCGTGGAAATACCTTTTTGATCCTTTAGGAATCGATGTGACTTTTGGTCAAGACCAAGCCGGAAACTTCGGCGGTGGTTCGTCGATGTATATTCGCCCGCGTGACTTTGCAAAAATCGGCGAACTTTATATTGCTCGTGGAATGTGGAACGGAAAAAGAATTTTTTCTGAAGCCTGGGTTGATTACACCAATCAACGCCCGGAAGCATTTGATTTGGATATTTACGGCGATGAAGTTTTATATTCAAAACGCAGCTGGTGGACGTTAAACCCAAAAATTGCTCAAGCCCGAAAGATTCCTGACACGTTAATAGCTAACGGCCACTGGGGCCAGTACTTAGTGATCGTGCCATCTTTAAAGATGGTTTTAGTGCGTATGGGTAATAATCAAGATGCCAATTCAAACTTTGAACTTATTGATGTGATCGAAAAAGCTGTGCGCGCAGTAGAAGAACATCAACAAGCTAAGCATCAAGCAAGCGGAGGTAAATAATGAAAACATTTTTAGTAACATTACTTTTTGCTTTATCGGCCCAGGCTTTTAACGTAACTCCGTACAAAACACCGTTAGCATTCTTGGCAACTCGTTACCGCGCGTTTCACACATGCAACTGTTTGTATGTCATGAAAATGAATCAAGACTATTGCACAAACTACAGTAAGGTAGAACCACAGATTTTTACCATCAACATTGATGCTGTTAATAAATCGGTTTCATCAGGCATTATGGGAATGGA
>CAMLRE010000170.1 GCA_946482355.1 uncultured Bdellovibrio sp. | reverse complement strand
TGAAATGGCCACCGTTGAAAGCAATACTAAAAGTAAAATCGCTACGATGTCTTCGATAATTAAGACACCAAATACGAGTGATACAAACTTTTGGCTTTTTAAGCCAAGTTCATCAAAGGCACGGATAATAATGGCGGTTGATGAAATCGATAAAATTCCCCCTAAGTATAAGCTATCGATTTGATTCCATCCCATGATTTGGCCAAAGATAAATCCCGACACCAACATAAAGATCACTTCAAAGACTGCGGTAATCGTGGCAGAGCGTCCGGTCTGCGCTAATTTTTTAAAACTGAACTCTAAACCTAGACCGAATAATAAAACGATGATTCCGATTTCGGCCCAGATTTTTATAGAGGCGACATCTTTTACATTGGGAAAGTAGGGCACGTGCGAACTTACTAAAAATCCAGCGATCAAATAACCTAAAACAACGGGCTGATTAAGTTTTTTAAAGATCAATGTCACCACGGCGGCGGTGATTAAAATAAAACCAAGATCCTGGATAAGCTCTGGAAGGTGCATCATAGTTTGTTTATGCTATCTGTTGCTATTGTGCCTTATCAAGCACATAATCTTAGTAATGCAAAACAAAAGACGACTTCAGGTTATACTTATTTTATTTATGCTTTGTATTGCGGGTTGCGCTTCGTTTTTGTCACAATCTGATGAGACAAAAAGTTTGTTACGCCAAGGCCAAACGGCGCAAGCCCTTAAAGATCTTAAAGAAAAATCAGAGGCTGAAGGTAAAGATCAATTGATGTATATGCTGGATTACGCCATGGCTTTGCAAATTGCTGGCGACTACCGTGCGTCGGCCGATGCTTTTATTAAAGCCGATCGCTTACTTGAAGAAAAAGATTATCATTCTGTTAGCCAAGTTGTCGGCGCAACCCTAGGTGCTGAAGAAATGGTTCAGTATAAAGGTGAATCATACGAAAAGTTTTTATTAAACAGCATGAATGCGATTAATTACCTTATGCTTGGTGATTATGATTCGGCTTTAGTAGAATGCCGCAGAATTAACAGCAAAATCTCATCTTTTAAAATGGAAGGCCGTGAAGCTTATGAGCTTTCGCCTTTTGCCAGTTACCTATCAGCAATCATTTGGGAATCGCAAAAAAAATACGACGATGCTTATATTGAGTACGAAGCCGCTTACAAGTTAGACCCAACTATTTCAGGAATTGGCGGAGATTTAATTCGTTCAGCACGCTTGGCGGGACGTGATCAAGCTTTAGAGAAGTGGAAAAAAGAATTTAAATCTGATCAGAATGCTTTAGATGAAGAATTAAACGGCCGTAAAAACGGTGAAGTGATTGTGATTTTTCAACAGGGCTTTGGCGCTAAAAAAGTTCCGCGTGTCGATGAACCACGTTTTCCGACATTAAAAACAGAATTTCCAAAAACAACGGTAGCCCAAGTTGAACTAACACCAATGGAATCATCGACAGGAAAAATCTATACCCAAACAAATAAAACAAGAACAGTGTATGATATCGACCGCATGGCGATGATTACCATGGATAAAGACTATAATTCTTTAGTGGCGCGAAGAATCGGCGGCGTGGCCGCAAAAGCTGTTGTGTCAGATCAGATTCGTCAGAAGAATGAATTTTTAGGAAGTGTCGCGTGGATTGCGATGAACTTAGCAGACAGAGCTGATCTTCGCCAATGGTCAACGCTGCCATCTAAAATTCAAATGGCGCGCATTTTCATGAAACCGGGGAAATATGACCTAAAAGTTCTTGGCTTAGATAGTTATGACGCTCCAACGGGTGATCAATTGTCTTCGCAAGTCATAGAAATCAAAGCCGGCAAAAAAGTTTTTGTGAATTTCAGATCTTTGCGCTAGCCTTTTTGTAAACAGATCTCAAGGATGGGAAGTTTATGAAATTTTTAGCGACAAGTTTAGTCTTATTGTTTTCCACGCAAATTTTTGCAGCGATTCCGCCGCAAGACTGTCAAGAAGAAGTCGTGCGTGTGGGGCTTACGCAAATTCATCAGCTTTCAAATCGTGAACAGACTAATTGTTATATTACGACAAGTAATATGAATAATTATGTCGATCTTAAATACCGCGATTACTTAGTTTCAAATGATTCATTATTGGTTTTCGTATCTCTTGATGATGGACCTGAAGACACATCAAGTGGTGCTAAAGAATTTTACTTCTTTCCACGTAACCAAAGAACGGCGACTTTCAACATCAGCGAAGATGAACGCGAAATTACAATCAAAGGCCGTTATAACTTTGATTTTATCTTTGATAGCGAATCAAGCCACCTAATTGGCATGACCAACGCCAAAGTTGATGTTGATCCAAAAATTTCAGCTGAAAATGACGGGGGAGTGTTTATCACGCCGACTCAAGGTTTAGTTTACGAATTGCCATTTAAATTAGGTGGCGCACCCTCGGCAGATTTCAAAAAAACCGGTACGTTTAAAGATTCTTATAAGCATGAATGCCGCGTGCAAATCGGCAAAATTTTTAAATACACAAATAGCGAAGGTGAAACAGCTGTGAAGTACACCGACGAGCAATTAAAAAAAGTGCTAGCTAAACTTTGTCCACAGATTAAGTATTAATATATGCGTAAGTTATTATTTTTAGGTTTTATTTTTGTCAGTCTTAATTTGCAGGCCCGAACCGAGGGGCGGTTCTTGGGCATGCAATATATGATTAACTTAATTTCAGCAGGCTATGACGGAACCTTCGATCATACGCCAACACGTCTTTATGAACAGATGAATGTGCCAGAGCAATCAAGCATGCTTGGGCCCGGTAAAGCTTTACAGGTTTCGCAAAAAGAAATGTCTTTTATCTGTAATAAAAAAGCTGAAGACAGCTATCACTGTTCGATCTTGATCTTCAAATCTGCGCAAGGAAGTTTTGGTCTGCGTTCGGCGCAAATCAAGTATGAGGGCGAAAAAGCTAAAGCAATTGTGGCGCAGTTTTTTCCAAATCAAGACGGCTCTGATGTGAATATCACAGATGATACAGGGCAGTTTAATTTAATTATTAAGCCAGATTTATTTCAGTTAACTTTTCAAGCGCAGTAAATAGCGCCGCTGTTTAAGCTTAGAAAGCTTTAAACAGCGGAAATCCTACAGATAGGCCCCACATTTCGATTTCGGCGATGTCTGATCCCCAAGTGATATAATTTAATTCATAAAATACTGAACTTCCGAAACGAAGCCATACATTGCGGTAAAGCTCTTGAGTTGTTGATAAAAACATTCCGTAACTTAAATAGCGGTTCGTTAAACCAAACGGGTGATTATAGGTTAATTCAAAACCTTGCGGGTAAATCACTTCAAATTCAGTCGGGTATCCTTCGTCATATTTGTAGTGAAGACCCTGAAATCCCAATAAGGCTCCTAAAATAACTTGGCCGTCGAACACCTGTGCTAAATCGTAAGAAAAATACAGTCCTGAATTATTAAATAACGATTTGCTATCGTAAACCAAAGCATCAAAAGCTTTAAACGACGAAGTCTCTGATAATTCTAATTTTCCGTACAGCATGTACGACGGAAGAATATCTGGGCCTTTCGTATTTGAATTGTAATTATTTGTGACCGAGTAGGGCCCAAGGCCTCCGGCAAATTTTAAACGGTGTAAACGTTCAGGAAGTTTTGCGCTTACAGTAACGTTTACTTTTTCTTTCGTTGATTTGTTAATTAACACAGTTTCAACGGCTGAGTTATCTTGAAGGTTAAATAAAAACGGCGGTTGATCGCCTGAAGGAGTCGTTAAATTCGGTGAAGAAAAAGCAATTTCTAAACGGGGAGTTTCTTTACCAAAAGAACCAATGCGGTAAAGCTTACAGCCTGTTGAAGAGTACTGTTGTTCAAAACCAGTAATCATCACTTCATACGGTAAACAGGTGTAGTCAATCCACTGTTTTAATTTTGAACGGGCCACTGATTTAGCCGTGATAGAAATTGTATCTAAAATTTTATCGCCTTGATAAATTACAATATTCTGTGGCGTAAAAAGATTTACATAAAGCTGTGTCGATAAGAGGCCATCATTTCCCGCAGGAAAAATAACCTGATGATCTATCTTGAAATAAACCGGTGCATATTTTTGGGGAATATTAATTTTTAATAATACCCGCGGGGTAAGTAAGTTGTTTTCAGGGCGTAACCACTGAATGGTGTCTTCTAGAAAGTAAGCTTCAATATCTGCATGAGATTTTTCGATATTAAAATCGTGAACATCTAAATCCACTGAAGCTTGGCCTAAAGAAAAAGGGCCAATAGAAAAAGCCTGCGCAAAAACGCAGGCTGAATAAAACGAAAATAATAAAAAGATTAATTTAATACGCACTATTTAAGTAATTCTTTTTTAAGATCAGCTAATTTATCGTCAACAGGTTTACCAAACCAAATGCTAAACATTTGTTCTGGAAGTTTTGCAGAACCAGTTACTGTGATAATTTCGCCAGATGGTTTTTGTAAGTATAAAAATCCTTTATCGCCAACTGTGTTGCCTACGATAGAAAAGATTTCGCCTTGTTTAAATTCGCTCATTGTTGAGATATGGCCTAATACTGTTTTCATATCGCCGGAATCAACAGCGACATCGTTAGCTTTTAAAGCTTCAATGAATGAATCAGAGATTTTTTTAGCCGGTAAATCACGTAACATCGTTAAACGTAATTGCACAGGGCCTGCGGTTTTTAACGAAGCTAAAATGCCATCGTCAGATTTTACTAAGGCTTCAGGTTTTGCCGCTAATAATTCAGCGTAATAAACTTTGACCGGAACAAGAGCGAAAACTTTTTTCTTTCTGATTCCGTGAGAAACTGGTTTTAAAGCAGATGTTGTGCTGTCGACTTTAAGTTCTGCACCAGATGCTAAACCATAAGTGTCGTATTTTTTATCGCCTACAGTAGTAGTTAAAGTTTGGGCTTGTGCAGTTACAGCAAAAGCAGCGATGACTAATGTAATTAATAGTTTCATATCAGTAATACCTCCGCGCGCTTTCAGCGCGACCCTTCAGAAAATATGCTGACAAGACGTTGGTAGAGTGTCAACCTATCAAGGATGGAGGCTATATGAAGTTATTAAAAATCACCCTGACTATTGCGATTATGTCGCTATTTTCATCACTTGTTTCGGCTAAAGAAATGCCACAGCGCTTAGGTGTTGGTATTAAGAATAATACCTCTGAGTCTTTACCGTCGTTAGCGGCTGTTTATCATGTTAATGGCTTAACAGCTGTAACGGGTGGTGTGGGTGTAGATACTAAAAAAGATTACTCAAAATTTCAGATTAATGCGGGTATCCGTCATGTGATTTTTCATGAAAACCAATTGCATTATTACGCTGGTGGTCAGCTTGGTTTAGTGACTTTTGAAGATCCAATTGATGGTAAAGAGAACGGTTTTGAAGCTAATTTCTTAATGGGTGTTGAGTTTTTCTTCACTGGTTTAGAAAATGTTGGTTTTTCTTTTGAGGGCGGATTAGGATTGTCTTCTGTTAAAGATACACGTATCCGCACA
>CAMLRE010000169.1 GCA_946482355.1 uncultured Bdellovibrio sp. | reverse complement strand
TGATATCGAAGAATTACAACAACGAGTCACTTCTAAAAAAGGAGTTACAGCGGCAGGATTAAATTCAATGCGCGAATTAGAAATCGAACGCGCCCTAAGAATTAGCTTCGAAAAAGCCGCTCTTCGCTCACAAGAAATTGCCCGCCAGACATAGGTCTGGCTCCCTCACAAAGCATTAAGACTTTTGTCGCTCAACCTAAAGTACAGGATATAAGCACATCCTTGGACTCGACTTTTTTTTAGGGCAAGGATTGCCTATACTAAAATAGTGAACTACGGGTTTCGTTAATTTGATTCATGGAGGAATTAAATGAAATTTTACCCTGCTGAAATAGCAAATAAGACCTTCGATCGTAAGATGATGGGCTTTGATCCTGAACAAGTCGTTAATTTTCTTACGGTTATTGCTGCGCAAACTGAAAACTTAGCGCAACAAATTCAAACATTAACTGAAGAATTAAAAGAAAAAGAATTACAGCTTCACGAATACCGTGACCGCGATAATATTTTACGTAGCGCGATTACCCAAGCTACTAAAATGACTGATCAAATGAAAGCAGAAGCTGAGCACGAAGTGAAAATCATTATTTCAGATGCCCAACAAAAAGCTGAAACAATCACTCGCGATGCGAAAGATTCTTTACGTAAAATCTATCAAGAAATTTCTGATCTTAAAAAATCAAGAATGCAATTTGAGGCCAACCTAAAAGCCATGGCGCAAGCTCACTTATCTTTACTTGAGCAAGCTGAAGCTTACATGCCAAAAATGCGCATGCAGCACATGGATCTGGAATAGTTCTAAAATAAAATAATAATCCAAAACCAAATCGCCCCTCCCCAACGACGATTTACAACAAGATGAGAGCAAAAAAATGGAGCACAAAGATCAGGCCTGGGCCTGATCTGGACTCTGTGTTTGGTTTGTTTGGTCTTATTCTTTAAAGCGGAGGAAGTTTATGAAACTTTTATTATCTGCTTTGTTACTAGTATTATCTTTTTCGTGCTCTCACCAACAACAGGTGGCACAAACAACACCAAATCCACGTTTTCCGGCATCTGATGCTGATAGTCTGGATTTAACGAAAATGACCAATAGCCAATTGCTAGGTTACTCGGGAAAAAATGTTTTACGTATAACTATCGCATGCCCAATTTCAGCTGGAACATTAGTGCTTTCAGCAATTGGTGAAACTTTACCAGTTGCTGCGGGATTCGTATCGTCATCAACTGAACTAGCATCTAATTCTAAATATGATCAAACCAAAGCTGGTGCAACAAATAATGTTGGTGGTGCAGCCGTGGGAGTTGTAACCGATCTAACAAAAATTGGTTATACCTTACTTTTTGAAGATTCGAAGGATCTAACAGATAAAGCTTTTTCAAATGCTAAATCTTCATATACCGCAACTAAATATTTAGCACAGAAATTTTATAGCACTGAAGGCAATTGCGGTTTAGCAGGTCGCCGCCTAGTTGATACATTAACTGAAATTCAAAGACGTCAGTCTTTAGCTGCACAAAAATAATTAATAAAAAAAGGAACTGGTCTTAGTTAAGATCCCAGTTCCTACTGCAAGCATAGCTACCGTTGATTTCTTCCGGTAGCTTTCCTAATTCGTGATGTTTTACCAAATAGTTGGCGTTTAATAAAAACCCGATCGCTAATTTCACAACAGCGTGAAGGCAGTAAGCGATCAGGTTAATACACTTGAGAACACTTTTCCAAAGGCGCCAAAGCTCCTCGGCGTTTGAATTTTCCCAATTTTCATAGTGTGCTAAATAGTTTTTAGCGTTTTTCATAAATAGTCCTTTTTGTGCTTTCTCAAGCACGGTTAAATAAAAATTATTTGTAAGTTTTGATTTTTTTAAGAACGAATTGACCGCTGAAAAAATCACAACGAAATTAAACGATGAAAATAATTATCGTTTTCAAATTCATTCTTTTATTTTTTGGTTCTTCTATTAGTTGCTTTTATTGAAGCTATCTAACTTTATTCAGGTTTCCGCTTAAAAGGAATTTTCCCTCTGGGAAACAGTCTTTTTTGCTAGAATTGCTGCGACTTAGGAGAACCGGTCATATCTGCTGCTACATTCATATCAATAGCTTCAACAGAAGTAAGTCCTAAGGCGGTAATATTAGTATGTGTAATCATATGCGATTCTCCTTTCATAAGAATGAAGACAAGTTATCTAAGAATAGAAAACTTGTCTAGATTTATTTTGTTATGATTGTGATAAGAAACGCTACTGTGGCGAATTGCCCGTTGAAATGAATTACTGATTCTTCTTTTTCTTTTTAAGCTTCTTTAATTTGATTGTATAACCGAGCTGATCTAAATCCTGCTGCGTTGAAGATTCAGAATTCGGATTAACACTTGAGCTGGTTCCATTTTGGGGCGGCTGTTCTTCTTCAAGAGGTTGCACATAATCATCGTTACTTGGATCAACTGATTTAAAATAATTTTGATCTACACCATCATTCGTATCTTCACGAAATCCATTATCAACGGGTTTAGCTTTTGTTTTCTTCGTTGTTGGGCGTGCTCTGCGAACAACAGGTTCGTCCTCGTGGCCGCTACCATAATCAAGAGTAAAAGTTAAAGCAGCTCCAACAAAAAAACCTTGTGAATAATTTGAACCGGTTACATCGGCGCCACCGTAAGCTTTAAATTTAATAAAATCTGTCATCGCAAAATTAACAAAAAGTTCTGCAGCTAAGGCGTTTGGATTGATCGAATAAAATCTTTTACTTCCGCCATTCACACGTGTTGTGACAGCGTCACGACGAGAAGCTGAATTTGTGTATTGATCATCTTTAACAGAACTAAAACCATCTAAGGCGGCACCTAATCCCAATTCAGAAAAACGAAACTCTCCGCCCACTCCATAAGTTAATAACGTCGATAAACCTTCAGAGCGAATATTTCCACCCAAATACGCGTAAGGATAAAAACTTCCTAAATCCATACGCATAATCGCTGTCGGTTTAATTTCGCTAGCGCCATTGCTGTTTAAGCTGTCATCTGTGGTTTCGCTCACTTTTTCCATGGGTTGCGAATATTCAAAATCTAAGATCGTCTGAAAGCTGTCGTAGTTGAGTAATTGGTAATCAGCGCCGACATCAATGCGATTAAAAGTTGAGTTGTTGCGCGTATTGATCGGATCAACTGACTCTGAAGTTCCCACGTTTCCACCGACGCGTACTCCAAAATCACGGAACATTCCCCAGCGCAATTGCGGTGTCACATCAATTAGCTGGTAGCTGTTTTCAAAAGGCAGATCTTGCTTTTGGCCGCCAGAATCAAAGTTGGCCGTGGTTTTGTAGAATTGTGTATCAATCGCCAAATCGAATCTTTGCGAGCGATAAACCTGATAAGGATCAAAAAATGCCTTAGCTTGAGCAGTCGAAAAAAGAGCCAATCCAAGAATGGCTAAATTCACCTTAGAACGCAGTGTAGTGGATGTTTTTTTCATAGCCACATCAGTGTAACCGAGTTTATATACTAAGAGCAGAAGACAAAGGTCCAGATCGGCTAAAATGAAAAACCCTAATGCAAAACCACTTATCGTAATTTTTTTCACAGTTTTTATTTACCTTTTAGGATTCGGAATGATTATTCCCGTCCTTCCACTCCTAAGCACACATTACGGAGCAACACCTTGGGTGGCCGGCCTTTTAATGTCGTGTTATTCATTAATGCAATTTATCTTCGCGCCTTTTTGGGGAAAACTTTCAGACCGCTATGGCCGCCGCCCGATTTTGATGTACTGCCTTTTGGGTGAAATGATTTCTTATTTAGTTCTGGCGTGGTCACGTTCACTAGAAATGCTTTTTGTCGCACGTATCATGACAGGATTTTTTGGCGCATCGATTTCTACAGCTTCTGCTTATGTGTCAGATGTGACAACTCCAGAGAATCGCTCAAAAGGTATGGCCGTGATTGGTGTAGCTTTTGGTTTAGGATTTTTATTTGGCCCAGCCATCGGTGGTGGTTTAACAGTGTGGGCTGAAACGATGTCATCAGATATGGGCTTTATCGCAAGCTTTTCTGCTTATGGGGTCGCTTTACTTTGCTTACTGACATTTATTTTTGCGTTCTTTAATTTAAAAGAATCTATCAGCGCTGAAACAAGAGCTAAAAACAGCTCTGAAAAACAAAAAAAGTTTACTCATTTGGTGCGTTACTTTCATATGAAAACAGTAGGCCCGTTAATTACTGGCTTTGCGTTAGCGACTCTTTCAATGGCTTTAATGGAATCAACTTTGGTTCTTTACATGAAAGATAAATTTAACTGGAATATCAAAGAAGTCAGCTTTGGTTTTGCTTACATCGGTGTAATCATTGTTTTCACTCAAGGTTTTTTAGTTCGCCGTTTACTTCCTAAGGTGGGTGAAAGAAAAGTTCTTTGTGCGGGGTTACTTTTATTAGGCTTAGGCCTTTTAGGAATCGCCTTTGCGCCGACTATTCCAGCGATGGGTATTGTGATGACGTTACTTTCTTTAGGCCATGGTTTAACAAATCCATCTTTTATGGGAAGTGTTTCGTTATTAGTTCCTGCTGAAGAACAAGGTATTGCATTAGGCACAACACAAAGTTTATCGGCCCTAGGCCGCGTGATCGGCCCTGCGATTGGTGGCTTTTTATTACAAAGCGCTTTTAAAGGGTCTCCGTTTGTTTTAGCTGGAGGCTTTACGTTACTTGCCTTAGCGATTATTTTTATGATTTTTAAAGATTTACCTGATCACGGCAAAAAGGTGGCGGCATGAGCTACAACAAAATCGGTTATTACCAGTTAAACAACTTAATTGAAAACCGCGTTCCGTTTTTATTTTTCAATTACGGGACAGATTTAACCCCTTGGTACACGTCAATTCAGAAACTGCACGTTGAAGCTTGGCAGGTCTTGCTGACGGAAAGCCAGACTCAAAGCGAATTAGACGCACGTAAGATCCCTAAAGACTTCGCTATTTTGTTATTATGCCCTGATGGCAAGCAGTCTGAGCGCATCGCCGCTGATTTAGAAAAAAAAGGTTATACAAACGTCTATCTGATTGATGGCGGTTATCAGCAAATGGTGACTGACAGAGGCTAATTTGCTAGGCTATCTGCCTATGACAAATCCAACTACATTGGCCGATAGATATAATCCACAAGACGTTGAAGCTACTGTTTACAAACAGTGGGAAGATAAGGGCTATTTCAAAGCTCAAGATCAATCAACAAAACCTCCGTTCTCAATTATTTTACCTCCACCGAACGTCACAGGTTTTTTACATTTAGGTCACGCGCTTGATCACACGATCCAGGATTTATTAATCCGCTGGAAACGTATGTCTGGATTCAATGCCATGTGGTTACCGGGAACAGATCACGCCGGAATTGCAACTCAAACTGTTGTTGAAAAAGAATTAAAGAAAAACGGCGGCGTAACTCGTCATGATTTAGGCCGGGAAAAATTCGTAGAAAAAGTTTGGGAATGGAAACACGAATACGGCGATCGCATTTACCGTCAAATG
>CAMLRE010000168.1 GCA_946482355.1 uncultured Bdellovibrio sp. | reverse complement strand
GAGCTCCTGGAATGTGATTTATTTTTAAATAGGATTTAGTAGAAAATATAAGAGAATATTTTTAAAATATCGCTGCGACCCTAAATAAAGTCAATCAATTTGAAACATGGAACATTTTTATCGTCTCAAAAAGAGAAAAACTCTAAATCTTTCAAGCACTTATCCCGATAAAAGAGGACAGGTATGCGGACCACCCGGACTTCAGCTTTGAGGAACCGAAACCACGTATCTAAACAAGGAGTATCACAGTGGATACAATGACCCCGGCACCTAGAACGCCGCTACATTTAGATGTTAGTTTTAGAAGAAGCTATGCAAGACAAGATTCAGTAGCTGTGCTTAGAAACATTAGTTTATCAGGAGCTTTTTTAGAATTAGCTAACCATGATTTACGTGTTGAAGAAAAAATTAATTTAACTTTCGTTGTAGCTCAACGTGAAAGAAAGATTACCGCACAAATCGTGTGGAAAAATTCTTTGGGAGCTGGAGTTAAATTCTTGCCACAAAATAATCGCGACGTGCAAATCGTTGATGATTTAATTTATTTCGTGGAAACAAAACGCATGGGCCACCGTGGTATCTTAGATGGCATCCTGAAAAAAGCAGCGTAAGATTTTTTATAAAATTAAATTTAAAAAAAGAAAAAGGCCTGGTTCATCACCAAGCCTTTTTTATTTTTCATTTGTAGAGAGGATTTAAGTTCCTAATCCTTCACCCATTTGAGCATCGTTACCGTGAGATCTGCTCGCCTGAGCTTTTTTACGTTTAACAAGAACGAACGCTAAAGCACCGAATAATAAAACCCCGATTCCTAGCATTGTCATCATATCGTCGTTACCACCTTCGGCAGCCATTTCTTCGCCACCTTCTTCCATCGCTGGAGCTTTAGAAGGTTTATCTTCTGGCGGCGGAGGAGGAGGAGTTTGAGCAAATTGTGAATCATCCGGTGGAGGAGGAGGCGGCATTGCTGCATCTAGTGCCGGATCAGCAGGAGCCGTGTTTGCGGCCATTGGGTCTGCTGGAGGCGGTGGAAGATCAGCTTGCGGAGGAGGAGGCGGAAGATCGTTCATTGCCGGTTGTGGCGGCGGCGTCATCTCAGCTGGAGGCGCAGGAGGTGCCGGGTTGTTTGCCACGATATTGTTAACGGCTGCTTCTGGAGTTTTTGGAACTTCAGCTGCTGCTGTTGTTGCTGGAGGAGTGATTGAAGCCGGTGATTTCCAGTATTTGAAAGTTTCACCTTCAGCTAATTTCGTTTTCGACTCGATAGCGTTTGTAGACCAAACTTCTTTCCAAGCGTTGTCATAACCTAAAAGTTTTTTAGAAACTTTTCTTAAGTTATCACCTTTTTGAGCCACATAAGTTTCAGGAATCATACCAGTATCTTCGTAATACGAAATTGTTTTAGAAGAATCTGTCGGACGATTTGGAGAAACGTAAGCAATTTTATCACCAGCGCGAGGGGCACGAGCTTTTAAGAATGAGTTAATTTTTTTAAGCTCTTTTGTTTTATCAGATCCGTAGATCGTCATGCTGATGTCTTTTAATTTTTCTTTCGGGCGGGCAATGTAAATTGTATTTACGAAACCATCACCGAAAGCGTAAGGAACAGCGTCAGAAACTTTTTTCAACGAAGTTGTTCCAGCAGATCCAGTTGTCGGTTTTACGTCAGCAATTGGAGCTGTTTCAGCCGGAGCTTGTTCTGTCGGAGGAGGAGTCATCGCCGTAGCAGGAGGATCTTGCGGAGATTCTGTTGGTGTTTCGTTCATAGCAGCAGATAAACCATCATCAGCCGGTGCTGTTGCATTTGGATCATCTAAGCTTAAATCTTGTGGAGGTAAATCACTGGCAGCTAAAGAATCTGCAGGTGGTTCAGCCGGTACATCAGATGGAGGAGCTTGTAATGAGCTTTCATCTAATGTTGGAGCTGCTGCGATATCTGTTGGAGGAGGATCTTGTGGTGCTGCATCTAATGATAAGTTGTCATTTGAAGCTGTTGTATCAGCTGGTGCTTCGCCAAGCGCTGCTTCTAATGAACTATCAGTTGATAAATTTTGCTCCGGAGCTGTGTTTGCAGCTTGTGAGCTACCATCATCTAATGCAGGCTCTTCAGCTTCAATTTTATCTACGTCAGCATTTTCTACGAATTCAGCATCATCTTGTGCTTTGTTCGCAGTACACGCAGAAAATTGAGCCATAAGGCCAAGTGCTGCTAAAACCAATAACAGTTTTTTCATATTTTTATCCTCATCCTTGAAAATAATTGCGACTCGAAGTCTTTACTTTCTACATTAATATTACAGCACACGGAATGTGTTGCAGCAAAGCAGATGTAATGATCACTTTGAAAGCTAGACGAGACGAAAGTTGTCTTAGACTGGACTAAGGTGGGGAATGTTTACTGAGCCTTCGGTAAAACCAACAAGTCCCCGATTTTAATGCGGTTTTTTGTATACCAACCTTTATTCATTTCAAGCGCGTACATCGCCGGCTTTGAACTAGGGTATGATGGAAAATCAGTTTGCATTGCTGAAGTGCCCTTCATGTCGATAATGTCGATGATTTTTTTATCTTTACCGATGTAAGCGATTTGTAAATCGATATAAGTATTTTTCATCCAGAAGCTTAAAGGCATTTCTTCATCAAAAATAAATAACATTCCGCTATCTGGAGCCAGTTTTTCGCGAAACATTAAACCGTATTCGTGTTGTTCACGTGTTTTTGCGATTTCTACCGTAATTTTTTTTGATCCGATCTGGATCTGTTGTTTGTCGAATTTAACTTTTGGAGTTGTGCTTTGAGGTCCGGCAAATACTTGAAATGTAAAAAATAAACTAAGTATTAAAACGTTTCGCCAATTCAAGTGCGACACCATAACGAACTCCTCGCGTTGAAACTGTTAACTCTTTAAGGTTAAAAGCTTTTAACGTTTCAAGTAAAGTGATAACGCCAACAATGATCACATCAGCACGACCTTCGGGATAACCGAGGGCGATTTTTTCTGCAACCGACAGGCCGGTTAATTTTTTTAGCCAGGTCTCAAGTCCTTGTTCAGTTAAAACATAGCCATCGATTTTTGCCGCATCAAAACCACCCAGTTCAACCTGAGCAATGGTTGTTGGTGTTCCAGCGACAGCCAGAATTTCTTTTGGCATTTGCGGAGCCAGTTTAATGATTTGTTGTAATTGTTCACGAATAAAGTTTTGTAATTTATCAATTTCAGCCTGGGGCGTTGGTTGAACAGAAATAAATTTTTCTGTTAAGCGCACACAGCCGATATCTAAACTTTTTCCGGCTAAGATTTTTTGATCTTCGCCAAAAATAAATTCAGTTGATCCACCGCCAATATCAACAACTAATCTTGAACCTGCGGTTTTTAAACCAGATACAGCACCACGATAAGTGATTTCAGCTTCTTTTTCGCCGGGAATAATTTCTAACGGAATATTTAAGTCTTTGCAGATTTTAAAAAGCTCTTCTTTATTTTCGGCGTCGCGGGCCGCTGATGTGGCCATAGCTAAAATAGCTTCTGGCTTTTCGCGATCTAATGTTTTTCTAAAATTTGTCAGTGTGTTTTTAGCTCTGATTAGCGCATCAGGATGAAATTTTTTGCTGGCCGATAAACCTTGGCCAAGTCTAACCATCTCGACTTCGTCGGAATAAATTTTTGTGACTTTTTGATTTTCTATTTCAGAAACAAGACACAAAAAAGTATTTGAACCTAAATCAAGACTGGCTAATTTCATTTTTTATTCCTTCAACTTCTTCATTAAAATTTCATTCACTAAGCCAGGGTTTGCTTTACCTTTTGAAGCTTTCATGATCGCTCCAACGAAGAAGCCGACCACTTTATCTTTACCGGCTTTAAACTCAGCTACTTGATCAGGGTTTGCCGCTAAAACATCAGCCACGATTTTTTCAATTTCACCCGGATCAGAAACTTGCACTAAACCTTTAGCTTTGATGATGTCAGCCGGAGTTGAACCAGAATCCCACATCTCTTTAAAAACTGTTTTCGCAATTTTTCCAGAGATTGTGCCTTTATCAACTTCTGAGATTAAGGCTGCTAAATTTTGGGCGTTGACTTTTGATTGGCTTACAGAAAGTTTAGCGTCGTTTAACTCACGTAATAGCTCGGTGATAATCCAGTTTGCAGCCGCTTTATAGTTGCCGCAAGTTTTACCAGTCGCTTCGAAATAATCAGCTAAATCGCGCTCTTCAGTTAATAAGTGCGCATCGTGTGTTGATAGCTGCATGTCTTTAACAAAACGAGCCGCGCGAATTAACGGAAGTT
Source organism: uncultured Bdellovibrio sp. (assembly GCA_946482355.1). The sequence continues at coordinate 1,269 of CAMLRE010000168.1, read as the reverse complement.
CAGGTAATTCTTTTTTGATCTGTGATAATTGCGTGTCAGTCACGATAATGGGCAATAAATCTGGATCTGGAAAATAACGGTAATCTTGCGCATCTTCTTTTGTACGCATTGTAAAAGTGCGGTTTTTATCTGGATCGTATAATCTTGTTTCTTGAACAATTTTTTCTTTATTTTCGATAGCATCGATTTGGCGGTGAATTTCGTATTCAACAGCTTTTTCCACAAAGCGGAATGAGTTGATATTTTTTAATTCAACTTTAGTTCCGAATTTTTTTTCACCGACAGGGCGAACCGAAACGTTACAATCACAGCGAAGAGATCCTTCTTCTAAGTTTCCGTCACAGACTTCAAGATAACGCACGATCGATCTGATGGATCTGCAGTATTCAGCTGCTTCAGCTGGTGAATGCATTTCTGGTTCAGAGACGATTTCAAGTAGCGGAATACCAGCGCGGTTATAGTTAATTAAAGTGTATTGGCCAAAGTGAGTTGATTTACCCGCATCTTCTTCTAAATGAGCGCGAGTAATACCTACAGTTTTAGTTTTGCCTTCAACTTCGAATTGAATCGATCCTTTTTCGCAGATCGGTTCATCGTACTGAGAGATTTGGTAACCTTTTGGAAGATCTGGGTAGAAATAATTTTTACGTGAGAACACTGATTTTTTACGAATGTTACAACCTAACGCTAAACCCGTTTTAATCGCGTATTCGATCGCTTTTTTATTTAAGACAGGTAATGTTCCCGGCATGCCCACAGAAACTGGCGATGTGTTTTCGTTATCAGCCGAATCAAAAGTTGTGGCATCGGCAGAGAAAATTTTTGAATCAGTTTTTAACTGCACATGCACTTCAATACCGATAACAGCTTCAAAACCACGAAATGAAGGATGACTAGTAGACACTTGGAGTTTTTCCTTTCACCGGAGAGTTTTGTTCTAAAGCGTAAGCAACATTTAGAATTTTTTGTTCTTGAAAGTGATGTCCTGTTAATTGAATACCGATCGGAAACCCATCAGAAGTTAATCCAAACGGAACACTCATACCCGGAAGACCAGCTAAGTTAGTCGATGTGGTAAAGATATCATTTAAGTACATCTTTAATGGATCATATACGCGAGTACCGATTTTAAATTGCGGAGTTGTAGTTACTGGCGAAATAATCGCATCACATTTGGCAAACGCTTCGTCGTATTGATTTCTTAATAAACGGCGAACCTGGCAAGCTTTGTTGTAGTAGGCATCGAAATAACCTGATGATAAACAAAAT
>CAMLRE010000167.1 GCA_946482355.1 uncultured Bdellovibrio sp. | reverse complement strand
CGTAAATGTTACCTTTTTTAGAGACAATTTTACAAATCGCATTGAACGCCGGAACTTCTGGAGCCGGCTTGAAATGAAGATATACTTGCTGATCTTTTTCAAAGTCGCCATCTTCAATCATTAAACCTGCGCCACCTTCAGAAATTTCAACACCCACCGATTTGTAGATTTTTTTCTTATCGTGAACGATGGCATGTGAATCAACTTTCGCGCGCGCATATTTACGGCGAAAGAAAACTTTATCGCTGGCATCTTTTTTCTTTGAGTACTTATCAAATAACAAACGAATTTCCTGCACTGAAAATTCCTGCACTTCAGCTAAACGCTTCCACGCTGTCATGTTCTCGTGCCAGATAAAATCATACTCGTGCAAAGTTTTACTTTGCAGCATTTGAATTAAATCTAATTTTGAAAAAGGACCGTAATTATTATTTTGCTTTAACACAAACCACTGGCGTTTTTTCGCCGGGTCGACATCCGGTTTATCTTTCACCACAGCAAGAGGAGTTTGAAAACTTTTATTAAATAATTGAGTAAAGGGAGCATACTCCATTAATAAAACCCAGTCTTCGGCTTTATCGTCATAGATGTAATCGTGCCAATTAATTTTTTGCGACGTTAATTTCACTTCAATTTCTTGAATAGTGAACGGTCCCTGCTGCTTGCCTTGGCTCGCGATATAGTAAGTCGACATACACTTTCCCCTATTATTTCAGTGTATGTATCGGAGTGCCAGACCATGGTCTTAAATTTTTTTAAAACCGTACAAGGTGTTTACAGGACCGTTCGCTATGTCTACTTGCTCGACAGTTTCAGACCAATTATCGAAACCAGAAGCATAATTAAAAACAATAAGCGAGCCGGAGTTACAGTTTCTTGAAATAAGACAATTCCTAAAATCGCAGTTCCTAAAGCACCGACACCAACCCACACCCCGTAGGCTGTGCCGATTGGTAAAACTTCGCTGGCTTTTGCCAGCAAAAACATACTGATTCCCAATGTCACTAACGTGAAAATACTGGGAGCTAATTTTGTGAAACCTTCGCTGTATTTAAGACCGATCGCCCAGCAGATTTCAAATAAACCTGCGATAATTAAAACGATCCAAGCGATTGTGTTTGATGATAATGACGATAACCCTGACATATGAGGACTCCTTTTATAGAGCCGTCTTTGCGTTTTACCTGGTACGGTTCTCCTCGTCAGGGGGGCCGACCTATTGGTCGTCCTTCTAGTTCTTAAACTTAGCAATTAAATAAAAAAGCGCCAGCAAAAACTTGCTAGCGCTCTATGTATAAACAAAAAAATATAATCGTTTACTATTTTAAAGCTTCGCGGATATACGCAGAAGCTTGGTCCATCGCCCATACGACTACGGCGATAACCACGATGATTGTGCCCACTTCAGGCCACATCGCTTGTCCTTGATATTGAACAAGTAAAGTACCGATACCACCACCGCCAACTAAGCCGATGATCGTTGCCATACGCACGTTGATATCCCAGCGATAAACTGTGAATGAAACGTAAGGTAAAACAACTTGAGGAACAATCGCGTACCAAATAGTTTGAAGCTTATTAGCACCGCAAGATTGAACGCCCTCGATCGGGCCTTCACTTACAGTTTCTACCATTTCAGAATACTGTTTCGCTAATGAAGCAATTGAGTGAATCATTAAGGCTAACATACCCGCGAATGGACCAATACCAACCCATACCGAGAAAATAATCGCCCAAACTAAAGCTTCGATTGAACGCATGATATTAAATAACGTACGCATCGCTAAGTAGATTGAAAAACCCACTTTGCCCGTCATTACGTTCTTAGCTGATACGAAACTTAATACGAACGCAAAAGGAATCGCTAAAGCCGTCGCTAAGAAAGCCATGAAGATCGTTTCGATAATATTTAAAATCGCTTTTGGTAAGATATCGAAATTCGGAGAGAAGATACCTTTAAATAAGCGCATCGCACCGTTAAAACCATCTTCATTTAATAATTCATAAATAGAAAACTTGGTTTTAATGATACTTACGATCATTAATGCCACTAATAAAACGATCAACTGCCAAGCAGAGAAAGTTTTGTACCAAGCAACAGCTTCTTTATTTTTTTTGTAAGGTGGTTGGAATAATGATTCACCTAAAGTTGTTACTTTCATTTTATTAAGCGCAAATGAAACAAATGTTCCTAAGACGAAAGCGGCAGCAAATAAAGCTACATTCACTCTCATATTTAAAGCTTGTTCATCTGTAGGATTGATAATCCAAACCGCCAAAGAAGCGATTAAGAATGCAAAAGTAAAACCGTCTAAAATTGATCTGCGTACTACGTATGATTTCATCTGGTGCCCCTCTAGTTGATATGTACTTCTTTAGCGCCAGCGCCGTAGATTTTTTCAAACCAAGCTTCATCGATATTTTTTGGATCACCTTCGTAAACAAGCTCACCACCTTTAAGAGCCACAACGCGAGTTGCGTATTGGCGCACTAAAGATAAGAAGTGAAGATTACATACGATAGTGATTCCTAATTCTTGGTTTACTTTTCTTAAGTAATCCATAACCACGTGACAAGTTGCTGGATCTAATGAAGCAACCGGTTCGTCAGCTAATAGGATTTGCGGATTCTGAGTAAGAGCTCTTGCGATCGCAACACGTTGTTGCTGACCGCCAGATAATTGGTCGGCACGAATGTGCGCTTTATCAGCGATACCAACTAATTTTAAGTACTTCATCGCTTCAGCTACGTCTTCATCTGAAAACATACCGAATAAGCTTTTAAGTGTAGAAGTTTTTGAAAGTTTACCCATCAAAACGTTACTAAGAACCGAATGGCGCGGAATTAAATTGAAATGCTGGAAGATCATTCCCACATTTTGGCGAAGCCATTTGATCTCTGCCGGTTTTTCAATGGCTGCTAAGTCTTTTTCAACTTTGCCGTCATTAAACACCAGCTCACCGCCCGTAGGCTGGTGAAGACGGTTAATACAACGTAACATCGTTGATTTACCTGAACCTGATAGACCGATCACAACTAAGAACTCACCTTTTTTAACGTCGAAGCTAACGCCTTTAAGCGCTTGCACACCGTTCGGGTAAGTCTTTTTTAAGTTCTTAATACTTAAGATGGGTTTTACTGACATTCTTTAACCTTATTTTTTCATTAAATCGTCTGGATTTACGCCAACAGTTTTTAACATTTCACGAACTGAATCGTAATCAGCATCAGTTGCTTTTTTAAGTTCAGTTACACCGTAGATTGCTTTGAAAGCGGCTTTACCGTCTTCAGTAGAAACGAAAGCTAAGAAAGCATCAACGATTTTATTTTTCATTTCTTCAGGCATATCTTTTCTGAAGATGATTGGATCGTTCGGAATGTGTTGAGATAAATCGATAATAGCGATTTTCTTTTCAACATCTGGGTATTGAGTTTTAACTAAACGACGAGCGTCTTCGATTTCTTCAGTACCAGAAGCATTTTTTGAAGGTGGAGAGTAGAACGCAGCACCCGCATCAACTTGACCTTGGTAAACCATAGAGATCACGTTGTCGTGTTTTTGCGCGAATACAGTTTCTTTAACTTCAACTTTTTTATCGTTTAAAGATTTTTTAGGTAAGATGTAACCAGAAGCTGATGAAGGATCAACGAAAGCTACTTTTTTACCGTTTAAGTCTTCTAATTTTTTGATTGGGCCGTCAGCTTTAGCAACGAACATAGATTGGTAAGTTGCAGCGCCATGACGTAATACAGTGATACGGGCTTCAGCGCCGTATTTAGAGTTAGCTAAGATATAACCGAAAGTGTTGATCGCAGAAACGTCAGCACGTTTAGTTCCGAAAGCTTCAACAACCGCTACGTATGATTGCGGAATTGTAACTTCGTATTTGTACGGAGTGTTCGCTTCTAAGTACTCTTTAAATTTTTTAGAGTTATCTTCGATAACTTTAGCGTCCACTGAAGGAACGAAATGAAGTTTGATTGGGTTTTCTGCTGTTCCAAGTTCAGCTTTGTTTTTTGTACAACCAACGATTGATAAACCAACCACTGCAGTAACGATAACGCTTAAAAAGTTTTTCATAAGTCTCCTGCTTAGCTTTTTTTAGCTGCGAATTTAAAGTGTGCAAACCGTATCAAAAAAGATTTCCAATTCCAAGTGTTTCCGAGTATTTACATTGCCTATTTCGGAGTCCTTCGATAGGTTACTTTTATGAATCAACCTCAAGATCCTGGTCTAAAACAGACTTTGAAGCAAAGTCTTAAAACAATCCTGACAGTGGCTGCTGAAAATCCACGCACAGTGTGTGTTTTTGACCTCGATTCAACACTTTTCAATGTAAGTCCGCGCACTCAACAAATCCTGCACGAGTTTGCCGAGCTTCATAAGCCTGAGCTTAAAAAAGTAGAGATTTTACACACCGATTGGGGGCTTAAAGAGGCCCTGGTTCGCGCTGGCTATAAGTTTGATGAAAGCCCCGAACTTCACAAAACACTTCGTGATTTTTGGGTGGATCGTTTTTTTACGAACACTTACTTACATTATGATATCCCCTACCGCGGCGCTGTTCCTTTTGTTCAACGTCTGCATGAAACCGGCTGCGAAATTCATTACCTGACTGGCCGTGATGTGGCCCGTATGGGTGTTGGCACTTTAGAAGTGTTACAAAAATGGGGCTTTCCGATCAGAGAAGGCTGCCTGCATTTAAAACCACACCGTTCGATGGATGACCATGTTTTTAAAGTCGACTGGGTGGCTGATCGTTTTCCTATTTCTAAATACCCGCCTGATGCAGCACCAGTTTATTTCTTTGAAAATGAACCTGTGAATATTAATGCTTTAGGAAAAATCAGACCCGATATTCATATTATTCAATTAGACACAACTCACTCGCGCCAAGAAGAAGTGGGTGTGCCGGTAATCAAAGTTTCAAACTTTTATATCGAAGAGGATAAGTAAATGTTGTACTTAGTGGCCACTCCGATCGGAGAAGTTTCTGAAATCACGCTACGTGCTTTAGAAGTTTTAAAATCAGCTGATGTGATTTTATGTGAATCAACCAAAGAAACATCGAAGCTATTAAAACAGTTAGACATTAAAGCTAAAAAGTATGAACTTTTAAATGAGCACTCAACGCTTGATGATTTAAAACGTCTCACCGAAATCTGTAAAAACGAAACTGTGGCTTTAGTTTCTGACTGTGGAACCCCTGGTTTTTGTGATCCAGGAAATGATTTGATCGGTTTATGCCGTAAACAAAAAATTCCAGTAAAATCGGTTTTAGGGGCTTCGTCGTTAATGGGATTATTATCATTAACATCGCGTCGTTTGAATGAGTTTGTGTTTCGTGGTTTTTTGCCAGCTGAAACTGAAGCGCGTTCAAAAGAATGGCAAAAATTAACCAACGAAAAGCGCGCGATCATTATTATGGATACACCTTACCGTTTGAAAAAAACTATTGATGAATTAAATCGCCATTTTGTGAACCGCCCGGCTCTTTTAGCTTTAGATTTATCACAAGAAAATGAACTGGTTTTAGAAGGTTCAGCCAATTACATCTTACAAAAT
>CAMLRE010000166.1 GCA_946482355.1 uncultured Bdellovibrio sp. | reverse complement strand
CCAGATGCGCTAACGCAACGTAAGCTGCCTTTTGCGTCTAAGTGATACTTACCAATGATAAGTTTAACACCTGAAGCTTGACCTTTAAAAGTCATGTTACATGCCCATGCTGGGATGTCTGCTTTTGCTTGAGATGTAAGACCTAATCCGAAAACCATTGCCATTGCTACTAATACTTGTTTCATAAAAACCTCCTTAAGGTTTGTTGTTTGTTTTTGTTGAAACCAGAGATATTTGGTTTTTTACCTGCCGTCTAGAGGGGGTAAGTGCCTTACTGTTCCGATCCTTCAAGTCGGGACACTATGTCCCGATTAGCTTGCGTTTTTTACACGCTAGGTCTATAACTCTAGTTATGAAAATGACAATTAAAACTTTTCTTCTGCAGGAGTTAACGAAGCGCCAGACGCGAAACTCGGCCTATTCGCTACGTGCGTTCGCTCGTGATTTAGGTATTGGAGTTACGACTCTATCAGATGTATTAGCGGATAAGCGCAGTCTATCTAAAACGAATTTAGAAAAAGTCTCTGTTAAATTGATGTTATCACCTATGGAACTTGAGCAAGTGTGGCTTGAGTACAAACAGAACTATCAAAAAGATTTAGAAGTTGATGAGCATACCTTGGTTGATGAAGACACGTTTCGTCTGATCGGCGATTGGAAACATCTAGCTATATTAAATTTAGCAAAGATTCCTGCAAACCAGGCGGGTAAGCCTAGCTGGATTGCGAAGCGTCTTGGAATAACGACAGAAGAAGCGGCCGCAACTCTAGAGCGTTTACTCAGATTAAAGCTTGTTAAAAAACAAGAAAGTAAACTGGTGAGAACATCTAAACCAATGGTAACGTCTAATAACATTCCATCGATGGCTATTCGCAAATACCATGCTGAAAATCTTTGGTTAGCCGAAAAATCTTTACACAATGACGACGTAAAACGGCGCCAATTTGTCTCTACGACGCTGGCAATCAACCCTGAAAATTTGCCACGTGCGACTGAATTATTGATTAAAACTCGAAATAAAATCGATGCAATGTTAGAAGAAGGGCCAGTCTCTGAAGTTTACACGATTTCTTTTCAAATGTTTCCGCTGACGAAACTTCAAGGCACTCAAGGGAGATAAAAAAATGAAAACAACTTTAACAAAACTTATAGTTCTTTTCGCAGTTCTTTCAACTCAATCGGTTTTTGCTGGCGGTGACCACGTTAATAACGGCGGTGGCTTAGCCGAAAAAAATGTGATCTATGCGTATGAAAAATTAGAAAACTATATCAAGCTTTGCTTGGTTTCAGAAACTTGTAAGTTAAATCCAACGCAACAATTTATTTTACAAAAAATTTATAACGGATTACCGCACGATAAAAATTCAACGCAATTATCTTTTTCTTCTGAAAGAGCCAACCCAGGAAGATTTATTATCGACGGCAACGTTCGCGTAGCTAAAACGGGAAGTGCTCCGGGTAGCGCGATTATGATTAACGCTGACCTGCTATATAATAAAAATCAAAGCGGAGCTTATGAAGCTATGAGTATTCCTGAAGCTGTTGCTGTTTTAGTGCATGAGTTTGGTCATCACTACGGTAACTACAGCCATGAAGAATTAGATTTGATCGGCGTTCGCGTTTCTTTATTGTTGCAGTCGAATTTGATTTCAACACCGTTAGTACCTTGGAGATCTGATATTTCGATGACGGTTTTAAATCAAGATGCTTCGGGAGCATTTCCTGAAGTCTTATTATATGTAGGTAATGACATTATTGATATCAGCCGCCAGTATAAAGCTGAGATTGAGTGTGTAGGTTTTAAAATTCCGATTCCGCTATTGCCGTTACCAGATATTAATATAAATGGTAAAACTCCAAAGGGTTCAATTTTTCACAACCTTCACTGGGAAAAAATCAAAGATAGCGAAACAACTTTAGATGTTCAGATCACAGGTAATGTTTCTAATCGTTGTAAGGTGAAAAGCGACACTGAGATCCGTAACAATTCAGCCCAGTTAACAATTAAGTTCCGCATGAACAAAAGCATCGACACCTGGGTCTACGACCCACAATCACTAAGCATGCGCCAATTCGAAGAGCAATGGTGGAAAATCATCAAACTCCCAAACCTACCAAACTAAATTGAAAAACAAATCGTAAATAAAAAAAAGGCAGAGTGAAAACCCTGCCTTTTTTATTAAATTAAAATTTCAAAGCCTAAACCCTACAATCCATTAATCCGAACCAGCTAACCCAACCCCGTCGAAGGCGAGGCCGACAAAAAAGTCGGCCCTTTAGAAAAATGGTCTACCTTTAGTGAAGAGGTCTGCTGGAAGCAGATCAAAATAAGCAGGCAGATCAACCAAAGAGCGCCCAAAGCCTAAGAAGGCTTGTAAACACCAAAGTAAGCAGCAGTAATAAAAATCGCCATCATAAGGAAATAAAGCGGCCAGCCGATGGCGCCTTTTCTTTTAACTAAAGCGATGATTCCGCCCATGATTAACCAGATCGTTAGTTTTACGTAAATCCAAAATGGTAAACCTTGATCGTGCATAAAGCCCATGCGTGCCAGTAAGCCAAAACCGCTCACTAACATAAACAGCATACCTACACCATGAGTAACAAACGCGAAGGTCTTCACTTTGCCGGCGATTTGGTGCCCGGTCCACGCTAGAACTAGCATTCCTACTAAACCTGAGGTCAGTAAAAAGATTCCTGTTAAGTGAAGAATTTTATAAATTTCGTATGGCATCGTATACCTCCTGCCGTGTTGTTATTCTTCTAATCCTAAATGTTTTAGGATCTTGGCCACAGATCTGCGTATTCTAGGCAGACTTTGTTGTGACATCATAATCTTTAAATTTTCTTTTTGTTCCAGATGAGGGTAGCCACCATAAACACCTGGTTTGTCGATTGAACTTACAACGCCAGTGCGGGCTGTAAGAACCACATTGTCAGCCACTGTTAAGTGGCCTAAAACTCCGGCGCCACCGGCTGCGATAAATTGTTTACCGATTTTAGTTGAACCCGCCACAACAAAACCTGCCGTGATCAGAGCATTTTCTCCGATTTCGCAGTTGTGAGCGATATGAATGAAGTTATCAAATTTTGAACCTTTGCGAATGCGCGTTTCTGTTAAGGCCGCACGGTCAATCGCACATAAAGCGCCGAATTCACAGTTATCTTCGATGATCACATTTCCGATTTGTGGAATTTTATGGTGATTACCTTGTTTATCGGTCACAAAGCCAAAACCATCAGAGCCAAATACATTTTGTGGGCCAACGATGCAGTTTTTTCCGATATGGCAATTATAGCCTAAGAAAACTTGCGCTGCTAAATGGCTGCCTTCGCCGACAGATGAACCGTTTTCTAAAACTGATTGAGCCCCGATAATACAGTTATCGCCGACAACCACGTTTTTTCCGATCACGGCAAAGGCCTCAACGATCACGTTTTTTCCTAAGCGGGCCGAAGGATCAATCGCTGCCTGTGGGTGGATTCCTGTATTCATTGGCTTGTAGCCGTTAAAAAGTTTTAACACCTCGGCCATCGACATATGAATATTTGTCGTTGTCCAAAGAGATTTACTTTTATCAAAGGCATTTTGAACCTGTGGTAATAGCTTTTCTGGAATAATGTAGCCTAAAGCGTTTTGTTTTAAGGCCTGTTGTAAAAGTTCGTCCGTTCCGGCGAAAACCAAGCTGGTCGCAGTTGCCGTAGGTGGCGGAGCCACTTGGGTAAAGGTATTTGATTGCGATTGCACTAGTTTTAGTGAAGGACAAGAAGCGGTAATGGCCGAGGCTTCGACCGACATTTGGTTTACCTGTGAATTCATGCCCCTAGAGTAATGCTTCGCAACAGAAAAGACAGCATTTTACTTGTCCGAGACATGGCGCAAGATATACATAAATAGTTGATTAAATAAATAAGACATTATTTTTCATGGAGATTGAGTAATGGCTAAAAAAGCAACTGCACCAAAAAAGGCAGCAAAACCTGTAGCAAAAGTAGCAGCAAAAAAACCGGCAGCCCCAGCCAAAAAGGCTCCTCCGGCAAAACCTGCAGCGAAAGCTACGAAAGCCGCTCCTGCAAAAGCAGCAGCCCCAGCTAAGCCTGCAAAAGCTGCAGCGAAATCAACTCCAGAGCCTAAAGCTGCTAAACCAGCTCTAATGACAAAAAAAGGATCTGAAAAAACAGACAAAGCTTCTGCCGATCCTAAAGATCAAGGTGATTTATTAATCGAAAAAGCCAAAGAAGAAATGGCTAATATTAACGCTGCAAAAGTGGCTGCGGAAAAAAACGCTAAAATTAAACCAATCAAAATTGAACGTGGAAATGCTGCTGACGAAAAAGCAAAATGGCAGGAGTTATTTAAACGTCACGGAAAAGATAAAGCCGCCGCTTACAAAATGACAGATAGTTTTGACGCTCTTAAGCCACTTCAACACAAAGTCTTAGGGTGGGGTTTTGTTTTAAGCAACGAAAATAATCGTCTCGAAGTTCTGTTTGAAAACGGAATAAAGATGTTGATTAGTAACTATAAGGCCTCTTAAGATATCTCCTGCATGGCAAAAGATGATTTAGTACAATTGGATGGAAAAGTAGTTGATGCTCTGGCTGGCGGCCTTTACAAGGTCGAGCTTGAGACCAACAAAGTAGTAGTTAACGCCAAACTTTGCGGAAAAATGCGTAGATTCAATATCCGTATCGTTGTTGGTGACCGTGTGAGCGTAGGGGTTTCTCCGTACGATCCAACTCACGGCCTAATCATGTACCGTCACAAATAATTTAATTCAAACAAGAATAAATTCTCACAAAATTACAGAATAATTACAGAATAAATAGTCACAGAGGTTTTTTATGGATCAAATGTTAGGTCAGTATTTAACTCGTTTCGTTCCTGCCGTTCCTTTGAAATCTGCAGCCGCAGTTTTAGAATTAACAGCTGAGGGCGGAACAGTTCCGTTCATCGCTCGTTACCGTAAAGAGAAAACTGGTAACTTAGACGAAGTTCAAATTCGCGCAGTTATCGAAGCGAATGAAACTTACCAAGAAATCGTTAAGCGTAAAGCGTTCTTAGTTAAAGAAATCGGCGAGCAAAAAAACTTAACGCCGGAATTAGAAAAGCGTATCAATCTTTCTTGGGATCTTAACGAACTTGAAGAGATCTACAAACCATTCAAGAAAAAGAAAAAAACAAAAGCCACTGTGGCGCGCGATGCTGGTTTAGAGCCGTTAGCAAACTGGATCTGGGACATGGGTCATGGCCTAGCTAAAGATGCAACGACTATGGAAGTGAAAGCGAAGTCTTTCTTAAATCCAGATGCGAAGATCGTAACTTACGATGACGCTTTAAAAGGTGCTCAAGATATTATCGTTGAGAAAATTGCCAATGAAGCTTCGTTACGTGAAAAAGTTGTTCAGAATTATTTTGAAAAAGGTAAAGTTGGCGCGAAAGCAGCTAAAGGTCTTAAGCCAAATTCAAAATATGAAATGTACACGAAAGACTACAGCGATTCAGTTAAGAATTTATTAGAAGAAAAAGCTTCTCACAGATACATGGCTATGAAACGTGGTTGGGAAGAAGAAGAGTTAACTGTTGAGA
>CAMLRE010000165.1 GCA_946482355.1 uncultured Bdellovibrio sp. | reverse complement strand
GGTTCCTAAACGTGCAAGATCTGCATCATCTAAAAGTTCTGCAAAGGCTGCCTTAAACTTTTCAAACTGTTGAAGGTTCGCTGTATCTACGTAACTGCCATATGACATTTCTAACTTTGTCCAGGTTACGTTTTTAGTCTGCGCATGAATAGTTGATAACCAGCGCTGAATAACGCCAAGGCTGATCATCGAGCTCACAAGATCTTTTTGTGCGTGAATTCCTTCAGCTTCTAAGTGAAATTTTAAAATCGGCCAGTAATCTTCAATACGCGGTGATAACACTAAAATGTTTTCTGCAGGAACACCGGATTCAATCCATTCGCGCACTTTTGTTGTGATATATTTAATTTCGTTAATTTCTGAATTAAAACGAATAAATTTATCAGCTGTTGGTTTTACCGTAGGTACACTTTGAGTTAACGCTGTGGTTTTACCGTAACCGCTGTAGTCTTTATAGGTGTTTAAAATATAATGAAATTTATTTTTCCATTCAGGGTCTGGAACAATCACTTCGATATGGTTATCGCGAGATAAAGTATTAAATAACCCCATCTCAAGTGATGTCATTTGTGAACCTAGATCAAAAACTAATTTTTTAGGCCACACGATTTTTTCTAAATCTAACTTTTGCAGATAACTTACAATCCACGAAGATTCGATACAGTTATGCTCTTGCTCGATATAATCTAAACATTTTTGCGATAAGCCGATCCATTTAGCCCATTGAGGTTTAGTTTCTTTTTCTTCAACCCAGTCTAATAAAATTTCATGCGAACTAGGGTGTAATAATAACGGTGCCAGATCGCTTACGTATTTGTACAAGGTTTTGGCTTCGTGATTATCTAAGCCGTCTTCTTTACCATACAGTTCGATAAACTGGCTGATTAAAACCCGAATAAATTCTGAAGAAACGATTTGCGTGCCAGGCGCTAGACGGCGCATCCACATTTTCCAGAAATCAGAAACACGCAAAATAGAATCATCAGAATAAAATCCGTATTTAGCGATGCACTGTTCTTGAATTTCTTGTTTAGATTTTAAATCTGAAACCACCCAAGTGGTGGTTTGTGGATTAAATTCACTTAACTTTTCGCGAATCTGATCAGGATGTGTAACTAAAGTGAATTCTAGCATATCCCCAATAGGATATACTATCTTCGCTGCTGAAGTCGCCTTCTTTTTCCATTCGCATTGGTTAACTTGAAGTTCGAATCGAAGTCTAGATTTAAACTAACACTAGCTTGGTAACGGTCATTCGGTGTTTGACCCGCCGTGGCTCCAAGTTCTGCTGTGTAAGCTGCTACATCAACTTGCAAAAACCACAGATCCACACCTAAACCGTAACTAACATAACCTTGATTATATCCGGCGCGAATATCGATCAGCGCCAATGAAACTTCGGTACCTAAGTGCAATTTTTTAGTGATATTGCCGTCGTTGCGAATAAATTTATATTCAAAAGCGTTTGTCCAATTAATAAAACCGAATTCTTTTGAAGCGGCAGCCCCAAAGATCAAATTATTTTCTTGGCGGTCAGGACCAGTTCCTTGAGTGGGCGTAAATTTTGTATCGCCGACATCTTTCCATACCGCAGCCAAATCGACTGTCCATGGGCCTTTAAAAGTGTAAAGCGCCGCTAAGTCTAAAGCGTTACCTTTACCTTTATTTAACAACTGGGCTTCAATCACATCTTCTGGGTTTGATCCAATTAAGCTACTGACAAGAATATCAGCTTGGCCTTGCCAACGTTTAATGTGACGACCAGAAATACCTAAAGAAAAATTATCGGTCACCGGAATAGCTCCACCCACCACATAAGCATAGTCACTGGTAAAATCGACGTTAAAAGTAGGAAACGATGGATTATTAAACGACATCAACAAAGTATTGTTCGAATAAGCACCCACACCGACGTAAGGTACAACTACTCCGCCATAACCAGTCACTTCAGAGAAAACTTTTTTACCGTAAAGTTCGTCAACATCGGATTGGTCAAAATTATCATCAAAGCCATCTACTAAGTCTTTGGCATTTGTTGAAATCGCCGGACCAAAAGTAATCATGTTTAGACTAAAACCATTTACTTTCGATAAAGCGGCTGGATTAACAAAAATGGCATCTGTGCCGCGCGCAAAAGCCACCGCTGTTCCGCCCATACCCAGTGAGCGGGCTGATTGTCCCATCTGAAAAAGTTCAATGGCCGAAGCTTGAAAACTAAAAAATAAAATTAACAACGCAAGTTTTTTCATATTAAGTCCCCGGACAAGCCATGGCGATCTCCATAGCATCGTCACCTTGCTCATCACCAATTCCGTAGTTTGTCGTATTTAAAAGTCTGCGCATCACATCACGTGTTTGGCTCGTTACAGAAGCTTTATCAGTGACATCGCAGTCTGCACCGGGTGTACTTGTACACATTGAAATAGAATCATCTAAACCGCTTGTGGCATTACCTAGCATAGCGCCGATATAGGCAAAATTTGTTACGAAATAGCCATAACCAACAATAATATCATTCATCTGATCATCACTGATCTGCCCCGCCTGGCAAACCATATTGTTCACATCCATCATGCCGTCACCGTTATTATCAGTACCATCTTTATCAGCGTAAGCGCGTAAAGAAATTCCCATTAACACTAAACCGGTAATCGCACTGAAAGTATTTTGATTTGTCGTGCGTTGCGAAGGCGTTCCGATCGTATCAATGGTTTGTAAAGCTAAAAGACAATACGAAGGATCAGCCGCTACTTGCACAAAAGGCTGCATCACCATGTTAAACGGGCTTCCGGTGCTGTTTGCTAAACCATCTACATAATCGACAAAGTTAAATCCGCATTTACCGGCGTAAGCGCTGGCTAATAATTCTTTGGTTGAAGCTCTGGCCTGAGCACCAGCCGATAATTTATTTAATAAAACATCTAAAGCGTAATCGTAGTTTTGCGCGTTGTTGGCTTTTGTCGCTTCTTCTAAATAGTATTCGTCTGAAGTTTGCGACCCCAAACCAGAAAGCACATTCGGCCCACAAGAGTTCATAAATAAAGCTAGGATAGTTAAATATAAAAAATTTCTTTTCATAGTTTAGTACCTAATTAAAATTCGGGTTGAGTAACGGCGGTCTTCTTTCGGAGTATCTGCAGTACCGATTTCTTCACCGTAGGTTGAAATCTGCCAGGCAAAACGCTCTGAAGAAATCTCAATACCACCGGTGTAATAACCTTGATTCATACCAGCACGTAAGAAAAATAGATCTTTAAAGTTAACTTCAGCCCCGATGTGTAAACGTTTTTTTGAACCGGTCTCTTCGCGGGAATTTGTGACATCACGGTATTCAACTGTCCAGGTACTTCTGATTTTGTTACCATGAATCGGAAAAAGAGAAATCGCAGCATCAACTGATTGTTTCACTGTGGCCGGTTGCGAAGCTGTGCGCGCGCGCACACCATCACGTAAAGTAAACTCAGTATCACCGATATCATGGGCCACCACAGCTAATGTTGGAACCCACGTCACTGGAACCTGAATCATTAAACCCGCATCATAAGCAAGTGCTGAACCTTCAGCAGCAATGGTACCTAAATCAAAAGGGCCAGCTGTTGAAAGTGTGCCACTGACAACTTCAATACGGTTTATCGCTTTAGCACTGGCACCAATTTTAATAACACCGCCAAAAAGTGATTGGTTAAAACCAAGCACAACAGCTAAATCGTTTTGATAGAAAGTATCCATTGATGTTGTGGCCGTTTCGCTGACGACCGCATTTAATTCATTACGGTATAAAATACCGAATCCGAAATTTTTTGTGGTAAAGCTTGGAGTAAATTGCGCTTTCGCGTGATAGAACTCGCCTGGATTTTTTTGCAATTCTGTAGCCATTGTTTCAACTTCAACAGCTTTTGTTAAAGCATCGGCACGCACGATATCTGTAAATGAATTTTGGCCTTCTAATTCCGGATCAAGTAATGAACCAAAATAACCACGAATACTTCCTAAATTTGCCGGGTTACGAAATAACGAAGTTTCATCACTGGTTACGCCGATTAAAGCGCCACCCATACCGACCGCTCTGGCGTTGGTGTAACCTTCAACCCATTCTGAAGCAAAAACAGCTACAGGCATAAAAAGTAGCGAATATACTAATGCAAATACTGATAAAATTTTGGTACTTCTTGCACCCATAATATTAAGTTCCTTCTTAAGTATTATCTCATTGTCATTGTTCCTATCGGAATAACACGGCAGAACTTGAATTAAATTGAGACACTTTGACTTGCAGAAAAGTCGCACTTAAGTCGGGTTTTGAGGCGATAGTTTTTATTTTGATTTGAGAACGTTCACAAGGTTAAGAACCTGTAAATTTAGATCGTCTTGATTGGTCGAGTTATCTAAACAATGATGGGCGCGGTTGATCTTTTGGCTCATCGGAAGCTGAGCATTAATGCGGGCCAAGGCCTGTGTATGAGTTAAATTATTTCTGACCATAATGCGCTCGACCTGAGTCGTGACGGGAGCATACACTAAAACAACTTGATCAAACTGCGCTTCTAATTTTTTTTCGTACAACAAAGGAACATCATAAAAACAAAAAGCAGCACCCGCTTCATGATGTTTCTTTTTACGCGTTTGCACTTCGGCTTGAATGATAGGATGTAAGATTTGTTCCAGCATTAAGAGTTTTTGCGCATCATTAAAAACGATGTCGCCCAACTGTTTGCGGTTCAGACTTTGGTCGGCGTTTAGAATATCTTTCCCGAAGTGAGACACGATCTGTTCATACCCTAACCCACCAGCATGTGTGATCTCGTGCGAAATCATGTCCGCGTCAATCACCGGAATATTAAGTGAAACTAGTTTATTTTTGACCGTGGATTTGCCTGTGGCGATTCCTCCGGTAAGACCGATCCATTTCATAGTGATACATTGCTGCGTCACAGACGCTGAGCTCCCTACCTAGGTCTATATCATGAATCTGAAACATCTTTTTGTAAAGATAAGACTGCTGGTTGCCGATGATGACATAGATGTCGTACGAAAAGTTTGGTAAATATATACTTTTAGAAAAGTTAGCCGCAGGCGGTATGGCCGAAGTGTATCTTGCAAAATCTGCAGGCGCTAACGGCGTTAATAAATTCGTCGCCATCAAGCGTATCTTACCTCAGTTTTCGAACAATCAAGAATTCATCGAAATGTTCCAAGAAGAAGCCAAAGTTTCTGTGAACTTAAACCACTCAAACGTGGTATCGATTTATGATTTCGGTATCGAAAAAGGCCAATTCTTTATCGTGATGGAATTCGTTGAAGGAAGAAACCTTCGCCAAATCATCAATGAGTTAAAAAAATTCAACCGTTCAATAAAAATTGAAGAAGCGGTTTACATCGTTAAAGAAGCTGCTGCCGGTCTTGATCACGCGCATCGTTGCGTTGACCAACACACGGGACGCCCGCTGAATATCACTCACCGTGATATGTCACCGCAAAATATTATGATCTCGTTTGAAGGTGAAGCCAAAGTTATCGACTTCGGTATCGCTAAAAAATCTGAAGAAAATGGTGAAGAAACTAAAGCAGGTACTTTAAAAGGTAAATTTGCTTACATGTCACCAGAGCAAGC
>CAMLRE010000164.1 GCA_946482355.1 uncultured Bdellovibrio sp. | reverse complement strand
CAAGTTGAACAAGCCAAAGGCTTACTTTAAACTTAAAGTTTTAAAAACTGACAAACTTTTTAACACTAATTTTAACTTAACAAACTGCCCTAGACCATCGGGCAGTTTTTCTTTGAGCGAAGCTTAAAAAAATGTGATTTTTCACTCTGAAAATGACGATAAATACCTCAGTCATGACGAAGCTTTTTTGGGCCTTTTTAAAGCGCCATTTTTATTTAATCGGACTTTGCAATTTTGCCTTTTTTATGGTGCTGGCATTAGGTTATCAATCAGGCTTAAACCAAAGCTTAAGTTCACTTTTTATCACCCAAGAAGTTTTAACTGCTGACGAACAATCGCTTTTTGAAAAAGTAAATGCGTGGCAAGAAAATGTTGTCGAACTTAAAACTTATGTTGAAAGTTCGCAGTACACGACTGACCCAAAAATGGAGCGCTCAAAAAAATTCAATGACTTTTCAACACGCAATAACTCGTTAATGATACAGGCGTTAGCTTCACCCTTAGCAAAACAAAAAGCCGCCATTCACAATACCCTGGCTAAAAGATCTTTAAACTACGCTGATTACTTTGACGCTGTTAAAAACTTTATCGCTTCAGGGGCCACCATCAACGTAAAAATTGCCACAGAGCCAATGGATCTTTTTAAGAAAAACGTTGGTGAATTTAAATTTAACCCACAATCAAGTTTTTTAGTGATCAGCTTAATGTCGCTGGCCTTAGCCGTCGTACACTTGCTGGCTTTATACCGTATAACACGAAAACAGAATATCGGCCTTGTTTCACAAGTTGATACTTTCAAAAAAGTAATCAGCAATATGTCTGAAGGTGTGATCGTGACTGATAAATACGGTTTTTTCACTTTCAGCAATGAATCAGCCAAAAACATTATTGGCCCCGTGGTCAATGATATTTTCTATTCAAGCTCAATTGATGTGATGGGTTTTCAATCTCCTGACGGAAGAAAACTTTCTAAAGAAGAACTTCCGATGTACACAGCACTTAAGAAAGGCTTAGTGAACGATCAGGAATTTATCGTAAAAAATCAGCTTCACCCCGATGGTATTTTCGTATCTGCCTCAAATGGTTTTTATGTGGATTCAAAAGGCCTAACATCAGGCTCGGTGGTTGTTTTAAAAAACATCACAGCTAAAAAACAATTAGAGCAATTCTGGAAATCAGAAAAAGAGCGCGCTTTAGAGAATTCAAAATTAAAATCAGATTTCTTAGCTTCGATGTCTCATGAAATCAGAACACCGATGAATGCGGTCTTAGGTTTAACGACATTACTTAAAGAAACTAAACTTAACGAAGATCAAAAAGATTATGTCGTAACAATTCAGCGTTCGGCAAAGTCATTATTAACGTTAATTAACGACATTCTTGATCATTCAAAAATCGAAGCTGGTAAACTTGAAATCACTAACGCTCCTTTTAGCTTAAAAGCCTTAGCTAATGATGTTGCCGATAACTTTAAACCGATGGTGATGGAAAAAGGTCTTGAACTTAAATTAGATTTTTCAGAACTTAAAAACGAACATTTTAATTCAGACTCAAACCGTATCCGCCAAGTAATGATTAACCTTATCGGTAATGCGATGAAGTTTACCAAAGTTGGCTTTGTTGAATTAAAATTTATCACTGAAGGCGCAAACACAAAAATTATCGTTAAAGACACCGGAAGCGGTATGACCCCTGTTGAAGTGAGCCACCTTTTTCAGAAATACTTTCAAACGAAAAACGGACAGACTGTAGGTGGTACAGGTTTAGGCTTAAGTATTTGTAAGCAGCTAGTTGATCTTTTAAAAGGTGAAATAGGCGTATCAAGCGAATTAGGAAAAGGTACTCAGTTCTGGTTTAGTTTACCTTTAGAAGTTTGCGCACCAACTGTGGGTAGTGAACAAACTGAACACGACGAAGAAAGTATTTTATTCAGTCATCAGTTTCAGGGTTTAATTTTGATTGCTGAAGATAGTACCGTAAATCAAAAAGTTATTACGAACTATTTATCTAAATTAGGATTTCAAACTGTGGTGGCCAATAACGGTGAAGAAGCTGTTCAGCTTTATCAAACTCACCACCCCGATTTAATTTTAATGGATTCTAATATGCCGGTGATGAGTGGCTTAGAAGCGACTAAAAAAATTATCGCCCTTCAGCAAAACTCACAAATGAAAAACACGCCGATCGTGGGCCTTTCAGCCGATGTCAGACAAACTAACTTTGACGATAACAGCAAAGCTGGTATGACGGCGTTTCTAACTAAACCGATTGAATTAAATAAACTTGTGGCTTTATTAAAACAGTACTTTACAGCTACAATGGCTAGCCCTAGTCAGATTGAAAAAATCAAACACCTTATGGTGGGCGATCAGCTATTAATTGAAATCTTACTTAAAGATTTTACAACCCAAGCCCCTGCTAAACTTTCTAAATTACCTGAATTATTACAAGCGCAAAACTTTACTGAACTTTATCAAACAGCGCACAGCCTAAAATCAGCATCAGCAGAATTAGATGCGCATGAACTTCACCATATTTTAGCTAAAATTGAATCTTTGGCTGATGAAAATAACCCTGCCCACACTGATACTTTAAAACAAGAGATCAGTAAAGCGCAGCTATGTTATTCGTTAGCGATAGCCGGTATTGAAGAGCGCATATATGACATTAAACAAAGTCAAAGGAAGGCGTCATGAAGACAATTCTGATTGTGGATGATCAAACAAGCGTATTACTTACCTTAGAAGCCATTTTAAAAAAAGAAAACTTTATTGTCGTCTCTTGCACGAATTCACTGGATGCCTTTGAACATATCCAACGTGAAAAATTTGATGTGGTCATTACCGATGCGGTTATGCCCATGGGAACAAGCGGTTTTAGCTTAATTTCAACAATTCGCTCGCAACCTAGCAATAACCAAAAAGTTCCGATTTTAATGTTAACCGGTAAACGTGACCCTGCTGACGTTGAAAAAGCGATTTCAGTGGGTGCTAACGATTACATGATTAAACCGATTGATCCTGATGTGTTAATGACAAAGCTAAAAAAGCTATTAGCGCAAAAAAGTGATAAAGACGACTTCGTTCATGCGATTGTGAACAAGCCGGCTTCTATTCCGATGAAATTAACATTAATTTCAAGCTCAGAAGTCAGTGCGAAGTTTTCTTCGGATGTAGGTCTTATTCCTGGCCAGATTTATAAAATCACCAGCGATTTTTTTAATATCTTTGAACGAACAACGGTTTCAATTCGTGTGAACACTTCCGATTTAAAAACTGACCATTATGAAATATCAGCTAACTATGTGGGTTTATCTGAAAAAGAATTATCACATATTAGAACCTGGGTTCGTAATAAGCTTATTCAAGATAAACCCACTGAATAAGTTTTTAATGAGTCGCTGAAGCCTGGCGGTCAGTTTTTACCGCGCCCATTTTTTTCTTCGCCATTGCGGCCATTTGATCCACTTCGCGGCGAAATTTAACTTCGTCCATATTAATACCATTTAAAAAAGTACTCCACTGGCGAACGCTCGCAGCCATTAACACCGCTTCTTTTAATTCTTCAGGCGTAGCCCCATTTAGTTTAGCCATTTCACCATCAATATAGAGACAGTAATTACATGGCATTTGCGCCCCTACCGCTAAGCCGATAAAGCTTTTTACTTTCATCGGTAAAGCTGTATTTGCACTCATATGAAAATCACGTAAACCTCTCCAAGCTCCTGATAACGCTGGCTTATGGTAAGCGCTTAAAAAGTTTGGCGTAAAGCCATAGATATTTTGCACATCTTTGAGCGCAAGATCTGCTGTTGAAATATCAGCCGCTGGCGTTGCCATAGGTGATGGCGTATTTTTCTGCGCCATAGCTTTTGTATTAGACACTATTTGATCGACATCTTTTTTAAATGTTTCAAAATTTAAATTTTCACCAAAAGCATAAGTACTCCATTTACGAACGCTTGAGGCGACGGCTACGGCTTCGTTCATTTCACGCTCTGTAGCCCCTTGCAGAGCCGCAAATTTACGGTGAAAGTATACGCAGTACTTACACGGAATTTGGGCTGCAACCGCAAGACCGATTAAATCTTTATATTTACCCGAAATTTGCGAGTTCGGATTCATCTCGACCGCTTTCATTTCTTCCCACGCTCCAGGTAAACCTTCTTGTGGATACATTTTTAAAAATGTAGGAACCATTCCTAAATTTGTTTTGATCTCATCAAGTGCTGCCGTGTATTCGGCAGAAGGCTTCATGGCTTGCTGCTTAGTCTCTGATTTTGTCGAGGCAGCCGTTCTTTCAACTTGCGCAAACGCCGTGAGTGATAAAAATGTGGTTAAAATAAGGATAAGTTGGGACTTCGTTTTCATTAAAATCTCCTTGGTGATTTTTGGGTTTGATGGCCCCTAATTTTGCAAATACTTAGCCACTATTAAATTTGGATTTTGGGTGGCAAATTGGTCTAGGTGATTTTTTATTTACATGTATTTTCACACGACCAGGGTCTAATAATTCATCCGTTTTTTTAATTCAGACTCATGTTCATTTTGTAAATAACCGATTATTTATCATGAAAAAAATCATCTTAGTTTTTGCAATGTTACTTACTCCACACGCTATTGCCGCTGATGCAAAATGGTCTTTCGGATTTCATGTGGGTTATAGCCCGACTTACTTTTCGATGATGAACATTACTGGAACTGAAGGCTCAACGCCTTATACCGACAGTTATTTTATGGAATTTGAAGGTGCTCCAGAAATCGGGATCGATATTTTCAAAATGCCAAGAAATGATTGGGGTTTTATTTTTGCCGCTGAAGCTGGCAAAGCTAGAAAACTCACAAAATTGACTGATAAAAATAATCAAACTTACACACCACAACCCGGACAAGAGGTAGCCACTTTTCAAACGGGATTTATTCGTATTGGCGCTGTCTATCGTTGGGATATCGCGTATATTCCGGTCGGCATAACCTACGGCATGACGGCGATGACTATGCCCAGTTCAGGAACTTTAGAAGTTAAAGGTGGCCCGGGAATGTTTTTCGGAATTGGCTGGAATCTTGATGACACAATTGCCATTGAATATATCGGTCGCTCGACGCTTACGCAGTACACGTATAAGAACAATACCACCACCGAAACCGGCACTGGTGTTATCGGAGCGAATCTTCTTAATTTAAAAATTCTGTTCTAAAACCCTGTTTTACCCGCTGCAACAAGCACTTTTAAAGGTGATTCTTTAAGAATCCGTTGGCTATGATTTCCGTATGAAACACATAGCTTTATTCGGCACAGCCCTTTTACTCACAACTTCAGTTTTCGCTCAAAAAATTTGGGATGAAGGTGTTCCCGTTCCTGCCGGCGGTCGTGCAAATATCAATAATTATTCAGTTCAAGATTTTACCACTTACCGTGATATGGGAAAACTGCATGCCCAGTTTTATCCGGTAACTGTGACAGGCGCACTTCCACCGTACCAACCGATGATAAATGTGATTGAAGATGGCCAAGATAACCCGCTACGTGTTGTTTTAAGTAAAATCGTGCAAGAGATTTCTGGCATTAATAGTTTTGATCAAGTGATGGCTGATCTTGGTCTTCACCAATACCCG
>CAMLRE010000163.1 GCA_946482355.1 uncultured Bdellovibrio sp. | reverse complement strand
CTGTGAGAAACACCACTGCAGACCGTAAATGGATAGGCTTGATTGTACTTTTGCTGATTGCAGAAGTGCTGTGGTTATTGATGGATCTGCAAGTTATTAATATTCCGTACTTTTCTAAGAAAAATTTACCGCAGAATATAAAAGAAGCCGGATACATTATCAGCAGCAAAAAAGATTTAAAACGCCGCGGGGCAAATAGTCTCATCTGGGAAGACACACAGCCAAAAGATATTCTTTTTTATCACGATTCAGTTTTAACGTTATCGCAAAGCTCGGCAAAACTTTATCTGAAAGATCAAACTGATTTAGAGCTTTCTGAAAATACACTTGTGACCTTAGAAGAACCCGAAGATAAAAGTAAATCAGAAATTCGTCTGCGTTTTTCGCGTGGTGATCTGCGTGCTCGAAACCCGTCGTTTAAAACTTCGGTCGTCGGTGGTGACTGGGTCATTAACTTAGATAAGGGTTCTGATATCGTACTTCGTAAAGATCAGGGTTCGTACGAATTCGAAGTCGTTTCTGGCTCTGCGACGTTAAAAACAGAAACGGGCGAACAAAATTTAACACAGGATAAAGTTTTAACTCTTAACGACGATCACAAAATTGAAACGGTTGCAAAAAGCGAAAACTTACAATGGAAAGAAAGAAAGCCGGTTCGCATTTATACGTTAGATGACAAAGCCGAAATTCCTCTTGAGTGGAAAGGTGATGCTACGGCTCTGGTGATCAATAAATCAGGCGCAGCAGAAAAAGATCAGGAAATTAAAGAAAGCCGTAATACAGCTTCAGTTAAGTTAGATCACGGAAGCTATAAAATTCGTCTTAAGAATGAAAGCGGTATTTCAGAAGCTAAAACAGTCGAAGTTTGGCGTGCGCCGCATATTTATCTAAAAAAACCATTGCCGCGCGACCGTTTAAAAACAAATGAACCGCACGAGTTTGTCTGGACCACTGAAAATGGCGTTAAAACGTATCGTGTACAATTTTTTTCTAACGGTAGTCCACTTCGCCAGGAAAATGCAGATCAAAATTTTAAATCACTCAACTTTCAAGAAGAGCAGGATTTACAATGGCAAGTGCAAGGCGAAGATGAAGAAGGTTTTGCTATTCCTCCTTTATACAATAATGAAATTTACTTGCGTGACGAACCTCTGCAAGCACCGAAGTTAAAAGCACCAGCTGTTAAAAAAGAAGCGGCACCATCAGGAGCTAAATTTAATTTTAAATGGCACTGGCTGGTCAACAGTATTTTTACCGAAGCCTTTGCTAAAGATGAAAACTATGAAGTGAATTTTGCTTGGGAACCTGTGCCAGGTGCCGACCAATATATTTTAGAAGTGTCTTCAACACCTGACTTTAGAAAACCGGAATTAATTAAAACTTTATCTGCGACATCTTATTTGTGGAAAAAAGTAAAATATAAAAAGTATTACTGGCGTGTGGCTTCAGGAAATGCCAAAGGCCGCATGGGTCTATTTTCTGAGCCGATGGAATTGCAGCTTGAAGAAATTAAAGTTGTAGAAACAGTGCCGCAACCAGCGCAAGAAGCAGTAGCTGAAAAACCGGTTGAAGAAAAAACTGAAGAAGTAAAACCTGTCGAAGAGACAGCTAAGCCACCAGAGCCAGTAGCTGAAACTGAAATCGTGCTGCCGGAAATTCCGTCGGGTTTAGGTTTTGCATTAGCGCCAAGTTATAAATCTTCAAAAACTTCTGGGGCTGAAGAAACTAATATTGATCTGCAGGGGCCGGTGTTATTCGGGCTGCAATTAAGTTATAAATCAGGTTGGATTAATAAACACAATTATCATTTTAATCTGTGGACAAGCCTGCAAACCTGGAAGCCGCAACCAGAAGACGAATATCCGCTTCAAGATAATTTAAAAATTCGTGAATCAATTATAACTTTTGACCGTGGTACATTAAATGAAAAAATGCGCTGGGGTCTTATTGCCCACGAAAATTTTATTCCTGAACGTGAAAGTGAAGATTCATTAAAAATTAAATCACAATTAGCATTTGGTTTAAGAGCATCGCGCCTATTCGATGTCAGTGAGACTTGGCAGAACACGCTAGGTTTATCGCTATTAACCTCTGGAAAAACTAACGAAGTGATGTTCGATGCGCAAACAAAATTATACTTTGCTAAACCAGAAGATAAGTTTCGTTGGATGTTAGGAGTAGGGGCTAATGTGGTTCGCCAAACACATAAAGACGGCGGCGGAACTCAGGCTGATCTTATTTTCTTACTTGGACTCGAACAGTTTTAGATTTTCTTAAACGCCAAGCTAGAATCAGCGGCGTTAATAAAAATAACGACAATAACCACGGCGACGAATTCGGCGGCGTATTTTTAACTAGACCGCAGCCACCACTTTTAAAACTGAAATCATCAATTTGCCCAGGGTTGTAAGTTAAGGCCACATCATTCACAAATGTTGGATTAGCAGAATCAGAATTATTTAAACTTACACGAAATTTAAAATAGCGTTTTGTAGAAATTCCAGAAATGGCAGCGGCATTAATCCATCCCGAATCATCGCTGACAAAGTTGTCATCACTTCCGGCAACCTGAAGGGTAATATCTGAACTGACCGGATTAGCGACAAATGAATCATACACCACACGTTTTGATCCGGTATCAAAGGTTTTACTTGTTGCAGTTTGTACGGTGCCAGAGACAAACCCCGCCGTACCTTCAGAGTATAAAATATTACTGTTGATCGAGCCTGAAAGAATTAAATTTCCTACACCGATCCAAGTGCGACCAAGACCACCATCGCCACCTTTACCGTCGGGAGCAGTTTGACTTGAACTTAAGGCTCCGGTGCCTTCTGCCGCAGTGATCAGACCACCGGCTTGCACGTCTAAAGTTGCCGGTGTAAAAATTTTGATGTTACCGCCGCCGCCACCGCCGCCACCGCCACCAGTCGTAGCAGCACCGCCGTTTCCGCCAGTAGCTAAAATAGCTCCACCATTTGAGACAATAACACCACTTACAGCATGAATGATGACCGTGCCACCGCCGGCACCGCCACCGCTACCGCCTCCGGTTGTAGAGCCTGAACCACCGCCACCACCGGCGCTGCCATTTAAATTAGTGAATTCGTGATCAGAAGAACCAATTCCAAAAGCTCCGCCTAAATTATCAGGTGGGCCATTAAATCCCGCATCACCATTGATCGTAAGATTGTAATGAGAACCACCACCACCACCGCCAGCGCCGGTTAATGCCGAGTTAGCAAAACCACCACCACCACCGGTTGTAGCACCAGCAGTAGGTAAGCCATCTGATCCAGAAGTCGAACTGTTTCCGCCGGCACCACCTGAAAATCCACCACAGCGGCCAGATCCACCGGCACCACCAGTGCCTGCCACGGCGTCGCCACCGTTATTGCCGTTACAAGTGATAACGCCATCGATAAGCACAGTCGATAAACTGTGAATAATCAGTGGGCCATTAATGCTTGAAAGTGTATGCGAAGAATCTAAGTGAAAACGGGTCACTTTAAGAATAGGAAATTGAGCGGCATCAATTGTAATATGATTGCCAACAACAGTTCCGAACTGTGAATAAGTTGCGGGCTCAAAAGCACCAAGGCTTCCGTCGCTCACACTGAAAGTCGTTTGGCTTGTCGAGCTTTGCCCGTAACCATGAATAAGCAGTTCGGGATGAAGTATTCCTAATTCGAAATTCCAGATCAGTGTTGAACTGTCTTTGTAGGTGAGCGAAGTGAAGTCTTCAGTAAATACCCGTGCTTTGGCGCTTAAAGATATTAATAAAATAAGGCCGCACAGAAATTTCATCAACATTAGCCGGTTTGAGCCGCATCTTCTGTTAATTTTAACGCTTGAAAAACTTTTTCGCGTAAAATTTCAGAACGGAAAGGTTTAATAATGTAACAGTCGATCGCATGGCGTTTTGCGCTTGTGATTTTCATACGCTCTTGCGATTGCTGACTTGTTACCATGATAAACGGTGTTTGATAGCGTCCGTTGTGTGAACGAACAGCTTTTAATAAAGATAAACCATCGGTCCGTGGCATTTCCCAGTCCGATATAATTAAATCAATTCGTTGAATCGTATCTAAAACAAAGCGATACGCTTCAGCTCCATCACGAGCTTCGATAAAACTACGAAACCCGAACATGGTTAAATAGTCTTTGATGATGCCGCGAACTTCATCGTCATCGTCGACGATCATGATTGTCATGCGGCTAATGTTAAGTTTACTCATTAACTTATTCCTCTTGTTTAATTGGAATCTTAATCGTTACCTCAACACCTTTTGCAGGGTGGTTAGATAGCGAAAATTCTCCTAAGTGCTCCGCTTCAATAATTTCTTTACAAATTGGTAAACCAAGACCAGTGCCTTTGTTTCCTTTTGTTGTGTAGAACGGGTTCATCACGTAAGGTAAAACATCTTGTGGAATACCCGGGCCGTGGTCACGAACTTTAATTTCAACCCATGAATCTGGTTTATCACCTTCAGGGTTTGCACATTTTGCAACTGAAATATCGATTTGTCCTGATGGCGACATCACATACGCGGCATTTGTGAATAAATTAATAAACACTTGCACCAACGAATGGTGATTCGCTTCTATTTCAACCTGGTGATATTTGATTTTAGTCACTTTGATATTACGTTTATTGAAATCGTGAGCCATTAAAT
The DNA here is from genome assembly GCA_946482355.1 of uncultured Bdellovibrio sp. The sequence goes on along the minus strand of CAMLRE010000163.1, from coordinate 942 downwards.
CAATGGCCTCATCAATACTTGCGTTTAATTTAATATTTACAAGCTCAGGATTAACTTCAACGTTATTCATTTTTTTAAATTTTGATAAAACGCTAGAAGCTGTTTCACCGGCTTTTAAAATTGTCGTCAGAGCATTACGCATTTGAGCTAAATCACCCTTCATTAAGGCGATTTCTGCATGACCTACGATATGCATTAATAAGTTACCAAATTCATGGGCTACACTTCGGCCAACAGCAGCTACCGTGCTGTTACGTTCATTTTGACGTAATAATTGTGAAGCTTCAGATAGTTGTTCGTCTTGTAATTTCTTTTGCTCTTTTAAATTCCACATCGCTACAGCGTTGCGGGCTTTTTGTAAAATGGCACCATCAGTGAAAGGTTTATTCATATAATCCCAACGGTCTGATTTATTGGGGCCTAAAATCTGGTTGATCGAATCAACAGTTCTATCGTGATAAGCAGTAACAAACACCGCATGGATTTTCGGGTCCATTAAATGAATTTGACGAACTAATTCGATACCATCGATTTCGCTACCTAATAAAACGTCGAAAAAACCCATCGCAAATGGTTTACCATTTAAGATTGATTGTTTGATGTGATGTAAAGCTTCAGTCGGGTTTTTTGCCCAGACCACTTCAAATTGGTCTTTGTGACCTTCGTTTGGAGTACCAGCCGGTTTATTGGGTGGTGCCGACCTACTTGACCGATTAATCGGAACCACAGCTGCCGGAGCCGGAGCGATAATCGACTTGATACCTTCAGCAATCGCTGGCTCGTCTTCAACGATTAACACACGCCAGTTGTATTCATAGTCTTTTTTGGCTTGTGGTAAATCGACGACGTTTAGTTTTTTTGCAGCTTGACTCATGCAGCACCTTCTTTAATTTCGTTATTGTCTAATTGTTTTTTTAATTTAATTGGTAATAAAATTTTAAA
>CAMLRE010000162.1 GCA_946482355.1 uncultured Bdellovibrio sp. | reverse complement strand
TTTAATTCAGGACGAAGATGAAAGATCAGTAAAAGCTGAAGAAGCAAAACTTGTGACCCAAAATGCGTTAACAGCAAATCACCAAGAGCTAGTCGATTTCGGAGTGCTTGCGTGTAAACACTTAAAATCAAACGGCATTGCTTTAGTAGCAAAAACTGATCTTGGATTTTCTTTAGTCGGTACAGGCATGGGTCAACCAAACCGACTTGATTCCTTACGTTTATTGGCAGTTCACCGAGCAAAAATGAAAAATATCCCGATGGATCAAGTCTTAATGATTTCAGATGCGTTTTTTCCGTTTGCCGACTCAGTTGATGTTTGTCACGAAGTGGGCATTAAAGCCATCGTTCAGCCGGGCGGAAGTATTCGTGATAACGAAGTGATTGAGGCTTGTAACAAGTACGGTATCGCCATGGTAATGACGGGCGTAAGACATTTTCGTCACTAAAGCGCGGACGCGCAGGAGGCAACGCTAGACTATGGCTATTTCATATAAAGACAGTGGTGTAGATATTGATAAAGCTGATGTGTTTGTGAATAAAATTTCACAAATGGTGAAGTCTACCTATAACCAAAGTGTGCAGAGCGGGGTAGGGGGCTTTTGTGCTCTTTACAAAATGGATCAAGAACGATTCTTAGCATCAAGCACTGATGGGGTAGGAACAAAGCTAAAACTTGCGATTGAGCTTGATAAGCATGATACAATCGGAATTGATTTAGTGGCGATGTGTGTGAATGATTTAATTTGCTCAGGCGCAAAGCCGTTATTCTTTTTAGATTATTTTGCCAGTTCAAAACTAGAACTTAAAACTTCTGAAAAAATCATTGAAGGAATTGTTGAAGGCTGTTTACAGTCAAAAATGGTTCTGATTGGTGGTGAAACCGCAGAAATGCCAGGCATATACCAAGATGGTGATTACGACTTAGCTGGCTTTTCAGTAGGTGAAGTTTTCACGCATAACTTAGTTGATGGCACAAAATTAAAATCAGGCGATACGTTAGTGGCGATTCAAAGTTCAGGTTTTCATTCGAACGGTTATTCATTAGTTAGAAAAATCATTACCGATATCGCTAGTCAAAAATTAACAGCCGCAAAATTAGAGCAGCTTAAAAAAGATTGTCTTACACCTACAAGAATTTACGTAAATAGCGTGTTATCGTTACTTGCAAAATTTAAAGATAATATCAAAGGTCTAGCTAATATCACAGGTTCTGGATTTTTAAATATTCCGCGCATGAATGAAAAGTTTGATTATGAAGTCACTCAAACAGCAAGCTTACCGGCTTTTATGCAAGCAGTGTGTGATATGAGTGGTTTGAGTGAATTAGAACTTCATAAAACATTTAATATGGGTGTGGGGTTTGTGATCGCTACTGATAAACCAGAAGCTATTATGCAAGCGCTGCACGAATTCGGTGAAAAAACATTTGTCTTAGGAAAAGTAAAACCAGGTTCTGGTAAAGTGTTTTTAAAAGGTGAAGAAATCGTTTAAAGATAAAGTTTAGTCACACGCTCTAGCGAGTTACCGTATTTAGAAAAAGATCCGCGCTCTAATTCAAAGACGCGGATTAAATCTAAATACCATAGTGGTACGCGACTTTCGCATTTAAGTTCTAGAATAGCTAAACTTTCACTACCTACACCATCATCAAAGATAAGTGATGAGTCATAGCTCAACATTTCGCGATCATCAGGCCAAAGATTAAAAGTGTTTTCTTCTTTGCACTTTAGATCTACATCAAATGTAATACGCACATAATCTTCAACATTTGATAAAAAAGCCCGGCGACGGTACTGAGTTAAAACCTGTGGTCTAACATTATAGATCTGGGCGTAACTTAAAAATTTATCTAAATTCTTTTTAGAACTCATATCGATATCTTCAGGGCTATAGGTGCCTTCTAAGATAGATTGAATATCGGCGGTTTTAACTTTAGCGCGGCTTTTTTTTACAAAATCAGCCGTCTTTTCTTTCACTTCAAAAAAATACGGCGGTTTGGGATCATCACCGTATGAACGAATACGCATATTAAAACGTTTTGGATTTACACCGTCGCTGTTATGGTAAAACGTATGAACCGGAGAATCTAAATACAACGAATTAATGGTATAAAACGTATCTGGCGAAATCTGCGAATAATAATCCATATCACAGTAGGCTTTTACGTACTCAGAAATCGGATCAACAAGGCGGTACGGGATCAGATATTTGATCTCGTAGCGTTCAAAGAATAGGGGCGATACGCCAGCCTGATTATCTGACATACTTTCTAAGCTCAACTAAAGTTAACGGACGTTCGGATTCGTACATCAAAGTTAAGATCTTTTCTAAGATCGAAGTTTTTAACGAAACAAGTTTAGCATTTTTCTCAAACTTATTTTTCATTAAGCTTTGAATCGTTTGTAGATCAATCACGTTATAGATGTTTTTCTTGTTACCTAAGAATTTATCTTCTTTAAAGCTCGACTTCTGAAGAGATAACATCAGTTCAATATCGCTTTTTAAAGTCTCTTTAATATGTTTAAGTTCGTTCGTACGTGTTTGTGTATTCGTGCGCTCGATTAAGAGTTTTCTTTGTAAGTTATAACGGTCTGAATAATAAAGTGTTTTAAATTCACGTAAGAAATTAAGATTAAAAACAGCTTTTATACCGTAATTACCTTTATCGTTATCTTTCTCAAAATCTTTTTCGTAAATCACTTCAAAGCCATCAAAGATGGCGGTGTCTTCAACACGTTCAAATTCATACTGCGCCATCGCAAGTTTTGAATATAAATCGTAGGCTTTGGCTGACTGAGAATCTAGGTAGTTTGTGCTAAATGAATCGACTAGCTGGTGAATGTTTTTAACATTTAACTGTGCTTCATCCGGAATTTGTTCCCACGATAAACGCATTTGTGAAAGAAGTGGTACTAATTCGTTTTTTTGCTCATTTAATTCAAGACCTAGAAGTTGTTTTTCTTCGTCTTGAGCGATGATTTTCATAACTGTGCTGACATCAGTGTCAGAGTTTTCATAAGTCGCAGTTAAAGTATCGCGAAACTTGCTCATCCATTTATTGTATTCGCTGTATTGCTTTTGTTTTTGTTTAATATCTAAAGCCTGGATGTAGTTACGTACGTTATTAAGATCAACTTCAGAATTGATAAACTGGTTATTAATCGATTTAAAACGTTGGTCGATATCACGCACTTTACCCCAGCGTTTGTACTCTTCAGCACCGTAAAGCTTAAACTTTAAAGCGTACTCGTACTGCTGGCCTTCAAGATCTTTATTAGCCACACTTAACTGAGCGTCTTTAAACGGGGATTGAAAGGCTAAAGCCTTAAATCCCACAAACGCTAAAATTAGAAAAAATAAATTATTGCGCTTCATTGATAAAATAATAAGGTTCGCTTTTGCCTTCATCAAAAACACCTAAGATTTCGTTGTTTTGACCAATAGCCACGCCTTCAAGTTGGTTCACCGGAAACGTTTTTAAAAGTTTTAAATGTTCGTTATCTAGTGACGTTGTTTTCCATAAAGCTGAACAGTTCGCTTTTTTGCAAGTTGTAGATAGGTAGTATGTTCCATTGACATAAACCAGGTCGCTTAAACCCATTTTGTTTTTTTCGTCAAACTCGGTTTTACCTGTGAAGTTAAGTTTAGCCGCAATTGAAACTTGCGATGAATGAAAATACTTATTCGTAAAGATATAGTCTTTATTAGACAGGCGTAAGATATAGCTTTCATCAGACGTATTATGCGGTGATTTTAAGGCGATTAAAATATCATTACCCACAAGAGTCATGCCTTCAATATCAAGATCACCGTTTTTAACAGTGCCGGCTTGAATCGTTAAACCTAAAGTATTTAGTTCTGCATCTTTTGATTTAGCCAAAGCATCCATTAATAACGGGCGTAACTGAAAGTATGATACAGCCGTTAATTCTAAACCTTCACGTTTTACTTTAACGATTAAGCTTCTGTTGTTTTTAACATCACCGCTTGAGTTGCGTGATTGTGAAGATAAAAGATAAATAAACTGGCCATCTTGCGTGATGGATTCAATATCCATAATTTCAGGAAGGCCTGAAATTTTTAACGGCGCACTGTCAATACTGCCATCGCGGTTCATTAAAAATAAAAGTGGTGAATGAGTGTCATCAGTGTCATCGCTGATCACAAGATACTTGTTTAAATCAGCTAACCAGATAGCTCCTGAGGGTTCAAATTTAGTTAATTCATAAACTGAAGTCGGAATATCCATTTTCTTTAAAGAAAACTGGTTTGAAACTTCAAAGTGAGAAAGCTCATTTTTAGAAGCTTTCGCCATGGCCATAAAACTTAACATCGGTTTTGACGGGTCAACGACAACTTTCTCACCAATTAAGAACTGGTTATTTTCACTTAACTCTAAAGTGATCTCACGTCCGTAAGCCACTAACGTTTGATATTTTAATAAACGTGTCGGCATTTCGACAGTTCTGCGACCAATACTTTTAATCACCGCCGTTGAAGCAACGCCTGCGCGAGTCGCTGAACGAACTTTGACCTGTTGGCCTTCAGTTAAAGCGACATCTAAACTTTCGTTAATAAAGCCAGTTACGAAAGTCGGTGAGTTGTTTGATAAAGTCATGATCGTTGAAAAGCCATTTACTTTTTCACCGGTTTTAAAGTTGATTTGGCCAACTACGCCATCGGCCGGTGAAAACACATAGAGGCTTCTTTTTTTCTTTTCTAAGTAGTCTTTTTCTTTAACGAGATCATTATATTCAGACTGTAACGGATTTGTAAATTCACCGGCATTTTTAGCCGCAGCTTTTGAAGATTTAGGAATAATACGCGCAAACTGCTTACGTAAATTAATCTCTGATTGTAGACGGTTCATGTTAAAATCAACTTCGCGGATTTTTGTGTTTAACTCGGATTGATCAAGTTCTAATAATAAATCGCCTTTACGAACGTTTTGCCCTTGGATGACGTGAACACGTTTTACTTCAACCGGATATTCGAAGTTAATTTGTAATTCTTTAGAATCGGCAATTCCTAAAAACCCGATACGCTCAACACGGATTGAATTGTATAGTAAAGCGCAGATCACAATGGCCGCCGCAATCGAAGTCCAGATTAAATTATGGTTTTTATCTTTAACTTGTTTCATCTTTATATCCTTATAAGTCGACGACAGTTTCTTGCATCATCACATTCACAGCTTTGGCAGAAGAAAGTTTTTGAACCTGAACCACAAGGTCGTGTGATGTTTTGCCGTCTTTAAATTTAATTTGGTAAGTGTAATCCACGCGGTCACCTTGAGCGACTTCGCGAACATTGAGTAAGTAAAAATGTTTACAGTATTCGGTCAAGATTTTCTCTAGCTCGCGGACATCTTGCCCCGATTTATCTAAGTTTAAACGCAGTAAACCATCAAAGTAAGTTTCATTAGCAAATGGTGTTTTATGTAAAATCACTGCCACCACCGCAAAAGCAATCGTTCCAAAGACTGCAATAATGTACGAGTGAGCGCCTGCTGCCAGACCAAGCGCTAACGAGGCGAAGATAAAAAACATGTCACGTGGGTCTTTAATGTTTGTTCTAAAACGAAGTAACGAAACAGCACCCATCATACCGATACCACGGGCCACGTTATCGCCAATCGCCTGC
>CAMLRE010000161.1 GCA_946482355.1 uncultured Bdellovibrio sp. | reverse complement strand
AAAAACATCACATATGTTACTAGTCTACTGAACACATGGATGGTTAAGTGTTGTGATCACACTATAGGATTAGGTTAAAGTCTTTTCAAGTAAAATGTCTTTGAGATGCTCAGGGTAAAATGGCGTTGTTTTTTGGCAGAGGAATTTTCGATCAATCCATTCTGCGTCATTTAAAATTTCGCCTTCTTCAAAAAGTTTAATTCGCTGTCTATTATAATAAGCCGGATCTACGAACTCACAGGCGTAAACCATTACAATTTCGTGTTTTGTTTTTCCATGTAATATATAGATGCTTTCAAAATTTCCCAAAAGTTTTTGGGCGCGAACTTCTAAATGCGTTTCTTCAAAGAACTCACGAATCGCTGCTTTTTCAGACAGTTCGCCGAATTCAACACGGCCACCGATCAGTCTATATATATGAAGACCTGTTTTTTCGTCTTTAACGCGATATACGAGGATCTTATCGTTGTAAGCAATTAAAACCTGCGCTTTGACCTTAACTCGCGGTGAACCCATGTATCATATAATCTCATTGAATATTTAAGACGTCACCCGTATATTCAAAAGTACTTCAGTAAAGGATCATTCTTTGAATGAATGCTAATACGGTATTAGGGATTTTAGGAAGCGGACAGTTGTCGCGAATGACAGCTCAGGCCGCCTACGACCTTGGAGTCAAAACCCATGTCCTTTGCAACGAATCTCTAACAGCACCTAAAGACTCTCTAAGCCCCGCTTCACAAGTTTCAACTTTTACAACTAAATCTGATTTTAATAATCTTGAACAAATTCTAGAATTTGCAAAGCAATGTGATTTTATCACTTTAGAAAATGAATTTATCGATCAAACGATTTTAGATGCGATTGAAGATAAATTTCCGGGCAAACTTTATCCTTCAGCTAAAACATTTAAATTGATTGGTGATAAAATCACCGAGAAAAATACTTTTGTAAAAGCCGGTATTGCGGTTTGTCCTTATAAAGAAGTTTCTACTAAAAATGATGTTCTAGATTTTATTAAACAGTACGGACTGCCTGTCGTTTTAAAATCGGCCAAAGGTGGCTACGACGGTTACGGCAATGTAACGATCAAATCTGAAGATATGATCGAAGACGCTTTAGTAAAATTAAAAGGACAAAAGCTTGTTGAAGCTTTTGTTCCGTACACTAAAGAAGTGGCGATCATGGCGGCTCGTAATTCTACAGGTACTGTGTTTTACCCGATCGCTGAAACTGTTCAGGAAAATCACATTTGTCATTATGTTACATCGCCTTCAGAGATTTCAGTAGATATTGAAAAACAAATTAAAGATTACACCGAACGTGCGATGACAGCGATTGATGCCCGTGGCATTTATGCTTTCGAATTTTTCTTAACAGCTGATGGTAAAGTTTATCTCAATGAATCTGCTCCACGCCCGCACAATTCAGGTCATTATACGATGAACGCATGTGTAACGTCACAGTTTCACAATCACGTGCGCAGTGTTTTAAATTTACCTTTAGGTGAAACGACGTTAGTTACAAAATGCGCGGTGATGTTAAACTTACTAGGTACAAAATCGCAAGTGGCCGAACTGCAACCGATCAATGAATTTATGAAGGTGCCCAACGGCCATTTACATCTTTACGGAAAAACTCACTCCAAACCCGGGCGAAAAATGGGTCACTTCACGGTTTGCGGAAACAATAAAGATGAAATCTTCTCAACTGTTAGAAAATTAAAAGGAATGTACTCATTATGAAAAAAGTTACATCTGCTTCTAAAAAATCTAAAGCTCAAGTCGCGGTGATCATGGGAAGTCAATCTGATTGGGAAACCATGAAAGCAGCCTGTGATGTGTTAGCTGATTTTAAAATTTCATTTGAGAAAAAAGTTTTATCAGCACATAGAACGCCAGATGATATGCGTGATTTTGCTATGAACGCTCGCGAGAACGGGATTAAAGTGATTATCGCTGGTGCTGGTGGTGCGGCCCACTTACCGGGAATGACAGCAAGCTACACAACACTTCCGGTAATCGGCGTGCCTGTTAAATCTAAATCATTAGATGGTATGGATAGCTTACTTTCGATTGTGCAAATGCCCAAAGGTGTTCCCGTGGCCACCGTATCAATTGGCAATTCAGCCAACGCCGGTCTTTTAGCCTTACAAATGTTAGCGATTGAAAATTCAGAGATTGCCAAAAAGCTTGAAAAGTTTAGAAATGATCAAAGCGCTACAGTTAAGAAAATGAGGATCTAAAATGTTACGTTTTTTATTAAATGTTTTATGGTTGGTATTTGGTGGTTGGGCTACCGCGATTTCATGGTTTACATCAGCTTTAATTATGGTGATTTCAATTGTTGGAATTCCTTGGGCAAGAGCTGCTTTTAATATTGGTTTATTAAATTTATGGCCTTTTGGTTCACAAGTTGTGGCTAGAGAAACAATCAGCGGCCACGATATCGGAACCGGTGCTTTAGGTTTTATTGGTAATGTAATTTGGTTTATCTTCTGCGGTTGGTGGTTAGCAGCCATGCATATTTTATGTGGCTTATTATTCTGCATTACACTGATTGGAATTCCAGTGGGTCTTCAGCATTTTAAATTAGCTAAAATTTCTTTTGCTCCTGTCGGTAAAGCGATTATTTTTTAATCTTAACAATACCCTAACTTGAGAATACTCCTTAGATTTGGCACAAAGGCCTCACCAATCTTGAGGAGAGTAAACCATGAAAACAATGTTATTTATCGCTGGTCTATTTTTAAATATTAACGTTTATGCTTTCACGCAAAACGCGACTTTAGATTTCACAAATCTTTACAATGGTACAAACGCTGGAAAATACGAAATGAGCGTAACTTTTACGTCAAAAGCTACGCCTTCAGCGAGCAACTTAAAATTTTCTACTCACCGTGATGACAACGATCTTTATTGCGTAACTGAAGCTCAATTTGAAATCGGCCAAATGACATTTTCTTTAACAAACGTAAAAACTGGTTGGAGCTTTATCTTATCTAAAGCTGTTTTAGCTACAATATCTCACCAATCAGATGATGAAACTTGTGTAACTGATGTAAACTTTTTTACTGGTCAAAAAACTCTATGGACGCAAGTTGGCTTAAATCAAGCGATCGACCTTCCAGTAGCAGCACCTGCGGGCTATGAGCGTATCGCAGCTTACTTATCACCATTTAACGGTTATTTAAATTTAAATGCCGACTTAAATGTAGCAAATGGCCAGTTAGTGGTTAACCCTGGCCAGCTATTAACAGCTAAAAGCATCACTTCACAAAACACACAAAATGCTTCAGTAACTTATTACGTTTTTGCTTCTAAAGAATATACGTCTTTATCTTTAGGTACAGGCTTAATTAAATTCTAAATTTGAATCATAGATTTTAAATAATAAAAAAGGCGACTTCTTCAAGTCGCCTTTTTTATTTTGCGATACGCTGCTCCCGAAAAAGGGACGGCCGCGGGCGGCCAGCCTACCGATTAAGGAAGTTTATTTTGATATTCAGTCTCAGAGAAATCATCTACGAGAATCGCATCGTAACGAACTTTATCCGCTTCAGATAAAAGTTTGAATTCATCTTGAGAGATAATTTTCTTAGCTAAAGCATCTTCCCATGAAGCCATACCTTTTTTCTTAGGAATAGAGCCCGATTTGATCGCTGCACGGATTTTCTTTTCAGCCGCCTCTGCGCGAGTTACTAAGTTAAACGCGTTTTCTAAACGAGCTGTTTGATCACCTTTAGCAAGACGAGCAATCACTTCAGCAGGGCCGTGAGTTTTTTCACCTACCCAGTAAATACCAGAAGTAATACGATCACGCTGTTCGCCAGCTTTCATCATAGAAGCTGTGATTAAGTGTGACCAACCATCAGTACCTTGTGAACCGATTGAGTTGATACGTGACCAAGCACCTAAGATATCTTTCATGACGAAACGATAGATACCACCAACAAACGGAACTTCTAATTTTAAGTTATCAAATAAACCATCAAATGATTTTTGGATTTCAGCCATTGAGTGTTTTAAGAAGTACTGAACATACGGAAGATCTTCTTCACGTTGCCCTTCTTCTTCAAAACGGCGTAATACCGCAGTCGATAAGTACATATTCGCGAAAATATCTGCAAAACGACCAGTGATTTTTTCTTTTGATTTTAATTGTCCACCTAATGTGCCCATCGCTACATCTGCTAAGATAGCAAAAGTTGCTGAAGCCCATTGAAGTCGTCTGTAGTGGATTTTTGTTTTAGGATGCACACCAGAAGGCGCACAAGCTAAGTAACCACGAGATAATGATAAAAGAATAGAACGGCACATATTAGAAACTACGTGCCCGATATGCCCCCAGAATGCGGCATCAAAACCTTTAGCATTACCAGCAGCGATAGTACGCACTTCTTCAAACGCATAAGGATGACAACGTAAAGCACCTTGTCCGAAGATGATTAAAGTACGAGTCATGATGTTTGCACCTTCAACCGTAATACCGATTGGCATTGCCACATATCCTTCAGCGATCAAGTTTCTTTGACCTAAAGAAATACCGGCACCACCCATAATATCCATACAGTCATTCACTGCTGAACGAGACATTTCTGTCGCGTGGTATTTCATCATCGCAGTAACTACCGGAGGTTTAATACCTTTATCAAGTGCACCTAAAGTAAATCTACGAGCGGCATCTAAGGCGTAAGCTTTAGAACCGATACGAGCCATTGGCTCTTCAACACCTTCAAATTTACCAATTGATACACCGAATTGCTTACGAATAAATGCGTGAGAAGAAGCTGTACGGTAGCAAAGTTTTGCTCCACCAGTACTTTGCGCTGGAAGTGATACACCGCGACCCGCAGCTAAACACTCCATTAACATACCCCAACCTTTACCGCAGCCAGCAGCACCGCCAACAACAGCATCTTCGATTGTTACAACAACGTCTTTACCTTGCGTAGGACAGTTGTGGAAAGGAATTGATAAAGGATCGTGACGACGATCATGAATCACACCAGGAGTCGAAGCTGGAACTAAGGCACAAGTGATACCTACGTCTTCGCCTTTACCTAATAAATTTTCAGGGTCACGTAAACGGAACGCTAAACCGATCACCGTCGAAACTTGCGCTAATGTGATCCAACGCTTATTCCAGTTTAATTTAATTTTTAATTTACCATCAGTGTCTTTAAACACAACACCAGAAGAAGTGATAGAACCCGCATCAGAACCCGCTTGTGGCTCAGTTAAACCGAAGCATGGGATTTCTTGTCCTTTTGCTAAACGAGGTAACCAGTGATTTTTTTGCGCTTCAGTTCCGTAGTGAATTAATAATTCTGCAGGACCAAGCGAATTAGGCACCATCACAGAGATCGAAGCTGAAATTGAACGAGTTGATAACTTCATTACAACTTCAGAGTGCGCCATATTAGAAAAACCAAGACCGCCGTACTCTTTCGGAATAATCATTCCTAAGAAACCTTTGTCTTTAATGAATTGCCACATCTCTTGCGGCATTTCACGGTTACGCCAGATTTTCCAAGGGTTAGCCATTTTGCAAAGCTCTTCAACCGGACCATCCATGAATGCTTGCTCTTCAGCTGTTAATTTAGCGTAAGGCTCAGCCAAGATTTTTTTGAAATCTGGTTTACCAGAGAATAAATCTT
>CAMLRE010000160.1 GCA_946482355.1 uncultured Bdellovibrio sp. | reverse complement strand
CGTATGTTGTACGAATTCACAAAAATTCTTAAAAGTACACAATCCAGCGAAGATGAAAAACAAAAAGCCTTATTTGATTTAGTGGGCTTATGGGTACCCCACGCGCAGGCCGAAGAAAATGCTTTATATGACGAAATTATTTTTTCAAAAGAAGTGCAGCACCAGCTCGATGAAGCGTTTGAAGAACACGCCATTACGCAAATTATGATTGAAGAGCTTGAAGGCTTAAATTTTCGCCTGACCTGGAATAAAAATATTGAACAAAAGGCGAAGGCCTTAGCTGAAGTGATCGATCGCCATCTGCAAACTGAAGAAGAAAGTTATCTTAAGCTTGTTCAAGATCTGATTCCCTCAGAAAACCTGCAGCTTCTGGGGCGCGAGTTTACACGCCAATTTGAAGCTGTGGCGTCTCATTACAAAGCTTCGCTTAAGCCTTCGCGGATTCTATCGTAATTATTTTAATAGCGATGTTGAGAAGCTTTGGTCTGTAGTGGGCGGGGAGCCACGTTTTGACTGAATTTTTCTAACATGCGTTTAAAAAATAATTTTACTTTTTTAGTGAACGGGTCGTTTTCATACCAACCGTACTCAGTGTTGTATTCCGGAACAACGCCGCCTTCGTCTTCCCATTTTTCTAATTGTAATTCGGTAGGCTTGTGCGATTGGCGTTGTAAGAATCGCGAAAAAAGCGAATCAGGATTGTCCGGTTTTATATATCTTTCATCCGGTTCCATGTGCGGGTGAATGTTTTGTTTGTTGTCCATAAACCCTCCTTGGCTTTTTGCTGTAAGCATTATCTTTATTGCAAGTTAAAGACCTGCGTTAGTTTGAGGAGCTTTGCCCTAGTGTTAAGTGGTTAACAAATTGCAGTCTGATTTGTGATGGTAATAACAAAACGCACAACGGGGAGTTTATGATTTTTAAATATCTAATTCTGAGTTTGTTTGTAGTACCTGTGTTGCCGGCCACAGCTGCGATCAATGATCGTGATGGTAAAATCACAGTTCCGTATCAGGGGCTTGACGATTTAAAAACCACTGTGCGGGTACATGATCGTTTAAAAACCAACGTTCGTAATTATAGCTCGGATAATTTTACGATTTATACGCAGACTGGCCGAGTCACTATTGAAGGACGGGTAAAAACCCAGGCTGAAGTGAACGACATCATTAAAACAGCGAACAAAGTTCCTGGCGTAAAACAAGTGGTCAATAACCTTATTGTAGATCCAAATTTATAGGGGGATTTATGGAAAAAAAACCAACAGAAGCAGAAAAGTTATTTAATCTCGAAGAAATCAGACGCCATGCCATGACTTCTATGAATCAGGGCGCTGTGACCGGTGATTATCCGTTGGATATTGAGAAAGCCTGCCAATTATTAAATGAAGCTTTAGCTACAGAAATTTTATGCGTTCTTCGTTACCGCCACCATGCAGTTATCGCCAAAGGAATCAATGCGCCCTATGTGGCTGAAGAATTTAAAGAACATGCTGCTAATGAAGACGAGCATGTTTGGGCTTTAGCCGTGCGTATTGATCAGCTTGGCGGAAATCCAGATTTTAATCCCGATACAATTAAAACCAGAACGGCGACCGAGTACGGCACAGCGACTGATTTAACCGATATGATTCGTGAAGATTTAGTGGCTGAACGTGTTGTTATTGAAGTTTACCGTCAGATGATTGATTGGTTCGGTCATAATGATCCAACAACCCGTCGTCTTTTAGAAAAAATTCTGGCTGATGAAGAAGAGCACGCGAATGAATTAGCTGACTTGCTCGTTGTAGCCAGTCGCAAAACTTTAAATTAATCTTTTTCTTTTGTTAAGTTTGGGTATTTTTCTTGGATTAAATATTTTAATCCAAGCATAAGCCCGTAATGGCTGCCTTTTTCGTCTGTTTTATCGGTGATCGATAAGCCGTAGCGAATGTCACTCACAACTGAGAAGCGATCATTGTTCCATAATTCGGTCTCAATCGAAAAATCGAAACCATAATCGACAGTATCTGAAGCTGATGTATCTAGTGTAGTTCCCGGTGCAAAATCATTGTGAATAATACGGCGCTGGCCCATGGGGTATGACGACGAAAAAGCCAAAGAAGCTGACCATAACGGGCTGATAAAATAACGATAACCCATGGTCACATGCATAAGTTCTGTTTTTTCAGCGACAACTAAAGCACTATCTTTACGAAAGTAAGCTTTTTGCATATGAAACATAGCAATTTCTAAAGCACCGTATTTATTAAGATCACCTTGAACGATAAGACCCACGTCTCCAAACCAGGGAGCCTTTGCTCCGCTGGCAGAACCGGGGTAGTCGGTGCGTGAAACAAACGGGCCTATTGTCGCTGTGACATTTCCTTCTTTGGGTTCATAAGCAAAAGTCTTTAGGCTTAAGCAAAAAAACAGCAGAAATAAAACTTTTACGTTTGTCATAAGGCAAGATTACGGTTGATGATAATAAAAGTAAAACCAAAAAACTTGCGGAGAAATTTTTTTGCGTAAATTATTTTGTCTATTCAGCTGCATCATGATCGGGTTGCCAGTTTACGCCCAGAAAAAACCTGTGGTTGAAAAAGAACCTGATTGGGAACAAAAATTTATTCAAAGTAACCGCGATATTTCGGCTTGGTTTGACGGAGTCACTGAAGGTATTGATTTATTTTTGACTGGAAAACGTGTTTCAAAAGAAAAAAATAAATCCAGTTTTCGTATCGATAACACAACAACGATCACCGAAAGCGAAAACTTTAATAACACCTCAAGTATTTCTATTCGTCCGCGTCTGCAGAACTTAGAAGAATTCATGCAGCTTAAATTCACATCCTATGATGAAAAAGAAGACGGCCGCGGGGTTGAAAGCGGTTATTTACGTAAAACACAACGCCGTAAAAATTACGGGGCCACATTAGGGTTCTTTCGTAAATTAGGAAACGTGCGTACAACTTTTCAACCACGTATTGAATTGCAAGACCCGCTAAAAGTTTCGCAGTCATTAGCTTTTGAAAGTGTGGCCGAAGTTAAAGATTTTCGCATGAATCCAAAGTTTGAGTTTTTCGCCGATGCCGATAAAGGCACCGGAACATTCCAGGCGTTAAATTTTAATTACGAATTTACTCCGGTTTGGGATATTACGCTTATCAACGAAGGTGAATACCAAGAAAAGATTCACAAGCTTTTTGTGACAAACGGTTTTGCTTTGGGACAAGGTTATTCAGAAAAAACGACATTTATCTACAGCTGGATTTTTAATTCGCATAATCGTGAAAAATATCATCTGCATGAGCACATTGTGTCTGTAACTTGGCACCAGAATATTTACCGCAATATCTTAGATTTTCAATTGCAGCCTTTTTTAAATTTTGCCAAAGACAATCGTTTTAAAGGCCGATCAGGTTTAATTTTTAATATCAGTCTTAATTTCTAATAGCGCACTAAAGCCGAAGCCCAGGTAAAGCCGGCACCGAAAGCCACCAAAGAAATAGTCATTCCATTTTTCAGTTTTCCGGCTTGAAAAGCGTCGTACATTCCTAAAGGAATTGTAGCTGCCGTTGTATTACCGAACTTTTGAATTGTCGTATGCGCACGCTCAAGCGGAATGCCCATATCTTCACAGATTTTTTGGTTAATACGCACATTGGCTTGGTGAAAGAAATGCATATCAACTTCGTTTAAGGCAAGGCCTGTTTCAGTTAGTGCTTCACCTAAAACTTCAGGCATTTTTGTCACAGCATGGGTGAAAACTAAACGGCCATTCATCTGCGGATAAATTTTTCCCGCATCAATCATCTCTTTAGTCATACGTTCAGCACCTAAACCAGTTCCCGGAGCTTGTAACCAAAGTTCAGAAGCTCCTGCACCGTCAGCGTGAAGTTTAGTTGTTAAAATATGTGGATCTTTCTTTTCATCTTTAACATCGGTCGCTTGTAAAATAACAGCGCCAGCGCCATCGGCAAAAATAATCGAAGTGCCTTTTCCATTTGGCGTTTTGTCTAAAGCTTTTGATTGAATTTCAGCCCCGATCACAAGAGCGCATTTATAAACACCACTTGATAGATACTGATTGGCTAAAGAAAGTCCGTAAATAAATCCAGAACAGGCCTGGCGAATATCAAAGTACGGAACTCCTGGTAAACCTAATTTAGCCTGAACGAAAGAGGCACAACCCGGAAGGTCGACATCAGGGCTAGATGTGGCCACAACAATTAAATCAATTTGTTTTACATCAATTTTTGCATTTTGAATGGCAATTTTAGCAGCTTCAACGGCTAAATCAGAAGTGCCTTGGTCATCAGCGGCCCAGCGGCGTTCAACAATTCCTGTGCGTTGCTGAATCCATTCATCAGTGGTATCCAGCATTTTTTCTAAATCAGTGTTTTTAATAACTCGCAAAGGAACGTAACCGCCGATACCGGTAATTTTGGCTGCTTTTTTCATACCTTAAAGTTTAGCTTAAATTATTTTACTGAAGCTAGTTGAAACTTCTCAAAACGATTAAGCTCGTCTTCAATACGTTGTTTTGTCGCCACACTTTTGTGTTTACCGACCCAAGTCCATTGCTGGATCAGCAATTCTTGTTTTTCACGATCAGTTTTTAAATCGATCACGGCTTTGATTTCGTTATCGACAAGCACCGGTAGGGCGAAGTAGCCAAAAACACGCTTGTTCTTCGGAATATAAGCTTCAAAACGGTGATTGTAATCAAAGAAAAATTCCAGACGTTTACGTTGAATAGTTAACGGATCAAAAGGTGAAAGAATATGAACCAATTCAGAGGGCTTTACCTTTTGCTCCAACGTTTCGGAGCGAGCATAGAACACATTTTTTTTATGATCTTTAAGAGCGACTTCAACTAGTTCGTTATTTTCTAAACGTTCACTTAAAAGTTTTTTCACCATGGTTTTTCTTTGCGCTTTTTCTAAATGGCAAATGCTTTCAATATTCACTAAAGCCTGTGAACGTAGGGCGCGATCAATCATGTAGTTGCAAACTTCTTCCGGGCTGGCCGCTTTGGGTTTATCTTTCCAGTCAAAGTGTCTTTCGGCTAATTCGTATTTTTTTAACATGCCAACACGCTCACTGATCGTCAGTTTTCCGATGTGAAAACCTAACTGCAGGGCACGTTTTGATGGCTTTTTACTGGCCCAGGCATGATCTTTTTCAACCAGCACGTCATCGTTAATATCGCGAATAGAAATAGCCCCATCACGTTTAATCGTTGCAAAAACTTTTTTCATATCTTTTGGTTCAACAGGGTAAAACCATGTGCCTGGATCGTTTTCACGGCGTTTCATATCGTACATAAAATAGCGATAATCGGCAGTTGGAACATAAGCTAAAGCGTGAGTCCAGTATTCAAAAACTGATTTATCTGTTGTCTGAGCTTTATGAAGATCAGCCAGTTTGTATTTTGGAATACGGGTGTAAAGAATATGGTGATGGCAACGTTCAATGACATTAATGGTATCGATTTGTACGTAGCCTAAATGAGAAATAGCTTTCACCACGGCTTGTGTACCTTGGCCAAAAGGATTTGCTACGTTAAGACGTTGAGCATCGATCAATAGATCTTTGGCTTGCGCCTGAGAAATAATTTGAATCATTCTGTGTTTCTTTCTAAGATTAAAACACCAATTTAGCAACGGAGAACTTATGAATTGTTACTGCCAATCAAATATCAGCTTTA
>CAMLRE010000159.1 GCA_946482355.1 uncultured Bdellovibrio sp. | reverse complement strand
TTAGAGCTTGAAGGCCACCGCGTAGTTTTAAACAACACGCTAGAATCTGCAAAAAAACAATTGCAGGAATCGTCTTTAGATTTTGTGATTTTAGATTTAGGTTTACCTGATGGATCGGGCTTTAGTTATTTAGAAAAAATTAAGGATGAATTTGCTCATATTCCCGTAATTATTCTGTCAGCGCAGTCAGATGAAGATTCAGTGGTTAAAGGTTTAACCATGGGCGCTAATGATTTCGTTAAAAAACCGTACAGTTACAAAGAGCTAGCAGCTCGTATGCAAGTGGTCTTAAAAAAGCCAGCGGCAAAAACGAATGTTATCGAATTTGGCGGAGTCAAAGTTTTCGAGCAAGACCGTTTAGTTAAATACAATGAAGTCGTCATTGATTTTAACCGTCGTGAATTTGATATTTTCTTTTATATGATGAAAAATGCTGAACGTATTATTTCACGTGATTCGTTATTGCAGTTTTTAGATAAAGAATCAGAAATTTTTGATCGCACCATTGATTCGCATATCAGTCATTTACGTAAAAATTTAAAAAAACATAACGTTGATAGTATCAAAATTTCATCAGTCTATGGTTTAGGCTACAGATTGGAAAAGAATGATTAAGCATAAGGTTTTTCGTGAGTATTTTCTTTTAGCTTCGGTGATTTTGATCTTAACGATCTTTTTAGGATTTTTTGTTTCTCGCTTTGTTGCTGAAAGTTTTAAACCTGAACGCCAGCAGTCACAGCGAGAAATCATGCCGCCATTGTTTTTAGGTAAAACCATTGATCACCTAAATTATCCGACAAAGTTAGACGCGATCCGTGCTATGGAGTCTTTCCATGATAATAAAATGGGGCCAAAGCCAAACCTGATTTTAATTAATGATAAACGAGAAATTTTATACGGCGATTCTGATATCACGCCGGCAGATCTTCCGTCAGAAGAAATTTTAACTTCGTTAGTTAACGATTATGATTTTAAATTTTACGGCGAAAAAATTGAACACCGTCCACCGCCTCCAGGCTTAGATGGTCCTCCTGGCCCACCTCCAGGTGGCGGGCCGGGTGGGCCCGGAGGCCCTGGTGGTCCGATGATGCCGAAGCAGAAATCGGTAATCAAACTCAAAGACGTCGTGAATGATTCGCACAAATATTATTTAATTATCATGCCGCCGAATCCTAAAATGTTCGAACCTCCAAAAGGCATGGCACGTGTCATGCCGATTCTTGGTATTGGCTCTTTAGTATTATCCTTGCTGATCGGTGTAGGGTTAACTTTATTTGTGATTTACTTATCAGTGCGCAAAAAAGTACGCGATGCCGACTTTGTTATTTCAGAATTACACAGAGGAAATTTAAAAGCGCGTTTTGCCATAGATAGAAACGATGAATTCGGTCAGGCGATGCTTCGCTTCAATCAAATGGCTGATGAGATCGAACATTTAGTCAGTCATTTAAAAAGCGTTGAAGTGTCTCGTCGTAAGTTACTTCAGGAACTCGCACACGATTTAAGAACGCCAATTGCTTCACTTAAGACTTTACTTGAAACACTTGAGATGAGTAGTGATAAGTTAGATGAAAAAACAAAGTCTGAACTTTTGTCACTTTCAAATAAAGAAATTAATTATTTCGCAAGACTTGTCGAAGATCTTTTAGTGTTGTCACAAGTCGATGAGCCCAAATACAGTTCGACGACCAGTGGTGTTCCGGTATCACAGCTTTTACAAGAAGAGATCTACGATATCGAAATTAAAAATCCTTTGAAAAAAATTAATTTTAAATCTGACTTTCCTGAAGGTGAACCGCTGATTCAAGGTGACGCGAAACTTTTAAAGCGCATGTTGCGAAATGCATTGGAAAATTCTGTTTCATTTGCACGCAGTGAGCTTTGGGTTTCAATTAATGATTTAGGTAATAGCAGCTACAGCATTGTGGTTGCTGATAATGGCCAAGGATTTAAACCAGATGATCTAGCTCATTTTGGTGAACGTCGTATCACACGCCAAATTATTGATGGCGGTGGAAAAGGCCGGGTATCTGTAGGTCTTGGTTCATTAATTATGAAAAAGATCTGTGAAGTGCATGGCGGCGAACTTAGAGCTGATAACCGGGTCGATGAAGCAGGAGTAATCAAAGGTGCGATCATTTCATTTAGATTTCCAGGACAAAATCTAAAATCTTAGTTTTTAAATAACATCAGAATCTAAAAATAAAAAAGGAGAGTGGTTAACTCTCCTTTTTTATTGCTCTTGAGTTCAGTCCACATTGTTGACTGAAACCCCGAGTGTGAAATGTGCGTTATAAATTAGTCACGTGCGCGTCTTTCGGAACGACCGCCGCCATCACGTCCACCGCGGAATCCACCACGTGAACCGCCACCAGGACGACCAGCGCCACCGCCGCGTCCACCGCGGAAGCCACGGCCTTCGCCGCCACCACGAGACTCAGAACGGTCACCACGAGGAGCATCACCACGATCACCGCGCTCAGAGCGATCACCACGGTCATCACGACCACGGAAACCCCATGAACGGCCTTCAGAACGATCGCCACCGCCATCGCGGTCACGACGTGAGAAACCACCGCCGCCACCACGGCCACCGCGGAAACCGCGATCACCACCGAAGCCACGACGCTCGCCACGGCCTTCGCCGCCACGGTCATCATAGTTACCTTCAGAACGACGGCCTGTCGATTCACCACGCTCACGTAATTCTAATGAACGAGGTTGTTTCATGCGAAGATCTTCGCCTTGGCCAATGTAGTTTAAAGCTTTTGCTAACCAAGTTTTAGTCTCAGTAGATAAATCAGACATACCTTCTAATTGATCAATCGCTTTTTCAAATTTAGCAGAATCTTTTTCGTGCATTTTGATAGCTGCGATTTGTTTTAACCAATTCATTTTCATGTTGATTTGAACATCTTCAACTAAAGGAATTTGTAAACCTTTGAATTTGAAATTTAAAGCGCGTTCGAAACGTACTAATTTTCCAGATTCTTTTGGTTTAACCATAGTCCAAACTGTACCGGCTTTACCGGCACGGCCTGTACGACCAATACGGTGAGTGTAAGTTTCAGTATCCCAAGGGATTTCGAAATTCACAACGTGAGTTAAATCTTGGATATCTAAACCGCGGGCCGCAACGTCAGTCGCCACAAGAATTTTTGTAGCTTTTCTTTTCATACGCTCGATAGTGCGTGTACGGTCAGCCTGAACTTTATCACCGTGTAATGAATCAACGTCTAAGCCTAAATTGCGTAAACGTAATTCTAGTTCAGCAACTTGTTTTTTAGTCGTTGCGAAGATGATACCGTAGAATTCAGGAGTGTTTTTGATTAATAATGATAAAGCATCTTCTTTATCTTCTTCAAAAATCACGCAGGCAAATGATTCAACATTTGTTTTTTCAGTATGAGTATTTAAAGTGACTTCTTCAGCGTCTTTTAAATACTTGTTCGATAAAGATTTAATTTGTTTCGACATAGTTGCCGAGAATAACCAAGTACGTAATTCAGTTTTAGCAGAAGCTTTCCAGATAGTTTCTAGAGCTTCTTCGAAACCGAAAGATAACATTTCATCAGCTTCGTCTAATACTAAGTATTTAACGTCAGCTAGTTCAACAATGTTTTGATCCATTAAATCAACTAAACGGCCCGGAGTAGATACTAAAATCTCTGGATTTGCTCTGATTGATTTAATTTGGCGATCGTATGATTCACCACCAACAACTGTTGTTACTTTTAATTTTTTGAATTCACCGAAGCTACGTAAGTTGCTAGCCACTTGCTGAGCTAATTCACGAGTCGGGCAAAGCACTAACGCTTGTAAACCAGCGCCCGCTTCTAAACGCTCAACGATTGGAAGACCAAACGCTGCCGTTTTACCAGTACCAGTTTTAGCTAACGCTACGATGTCTGTTTCGTTTTCTAACAAAAGCGGAATACAGGCTTTTTGAACCGGTGTTGCTTTCGTAAATTTAAGTTTTTCTAGAGCTTTTTGAACTTCAGCAGATAAGGCAAATTCCAAGAAATCATTTTGTTCGATTTCGTTACCTTCGTTGCTGTCTTGTTCAATAACAGGCTCAATAGTTTTTTTAGATGCGTCTACATCAGTTGTAGGCATCACATTTTCTGTGTTGTTCACAATTTTCCTTCTTGCGTGCCGAGGGCACGACGTCTTGCATATTTGCTAAATGCATATCTGCTGTTTATTGAGGGCACACAGTCGCACCAAATTGCTCATTAGTAAAGCAATGCGTAGCTCAAAACGATTTTAAGCCGCTTTGGTGTAATAGTTATATGATATCTGCGTCCGGCAGATTTTATATATTGGACGCGTTTAGAAGGGGTTAGATTCTATACGTTGAAGCTTGATCCACAACCACAGTTCTTCGTGGCGTTCGGGTTATTGAATACAAAGCCTTTTCCGTTTAGTCCGCCAGAAAATTCCAGCGTCATCCCAATTAAATACAGAAGACTTTGACCATCAACAATGAGTTTTTGTCCGTTTGATTCAAAGACTTGGTCGCCCTCTTTGGCCTCAGAGCTGAAATCCATTTTATATGATAAACCAGAGCAACCACCTTTTTTTACTTCGACTCGTAAAGGTGTTTCCTCGGTTTTGCCTTCCTCTTTTTTAAGGGCGGCTAATTTGATTGCAGCGGATTCTGAAATTTGAATCATGGGCCCAATATAACCTAAGACATCGGGTTTGGCTAGGGCCCATAGATAATTTAAATGGCTGAAATAGCCTATATCGAATTAGAAGCACCGTAGTGGCTAAAGCCACTCCTAAAAATGTTTAACAGCTTCGCCCCAAACGTGAATTTGTACCGAATCTTGTTTGAACTGTAATACGAAATCACCTGAATCTGAACCTTCGAAGGCTGGCCAGTATGCGATTTCGAATTGGCAACGTTGCTGAGGTAATAAAGTACCTGAGCAATTGTGGTAAGCATTAAAATCGAAGCTTCCCCACATATTAGCACTTACGTAATCAAGATTTTCATCACCTGTGTTAGTTACTGTGTAACGAACAACATTACGGCTGTTTACAAATACACGGCCGAACCAGTGTGAACCGTAATCCATAGGATTTACTTGTTCTTGGTTTACTTCTGGAGTTACTTGAATTGAAGCGGCAGCGTTAGCAGTTACGTTCACGCAAAGCACAGCTAATAAAGACAGAATGATTTTTGTCATTGGAAATCCCCTTGTTTACTAAATTGCATCAACTTTTTTTACCTTTGTCCAACAAAGATATTGTGCTTCAATATTTTTATGGCCAAATCAACTCCGTTCTTTCAACCGTATTTCACTGCAAACCGTAAGTCTCCGTATTTTAAAGCGAAAACTTACGAGGCCGTGATTAAGGATCAGCAAAACCGCATCTATTTTGAAAAACACGGTGTGGCAGCTCCTGAGCACTGGTCACAAACTGCGGTGGATATCGCGGCTAGTAAGTATTTTCGTAAATCTGAAAAAAGCGAAAACTCCATTTTTGCCCTTGTAAACCGAATCGCTGCGGGGCTAAAAACCGCAAGCCAGAATGCAAAGCTTTTTAAAAGCTCAAAAGAATTAGAGTCTTTTCTTTCTGAAATTAAATTTCATCTTTTAAACCAATCAGCTGCGTTTAATTCTCCGGTCTGGTTTAACTGCGGCCTTTACGAAGCCTATAAAATCTCATCGAAAAGCCATCAC
>CAMLRE010000158.1 GCA_946482355.1 uncultured Bdellovibrio sp. | reverse complement strand
AAAAGTTTGCTGAAGAATCAATTGTCTTTACAAATGCTTTTACACGTTTTGGGGCAACGGGGCTATCCGAACCTTCGATTTGGGCGGGAAGAATGATACCGCACCAGATGTATCCCAAAAATTTTTCAGATATCAACACGTTAGAAAAATTAGCCGATGCCGAAGATTATAAACTGTGGATTAGCCGTGATTCTATCTTAAAAGAAATTTTAAAATCAGAGGCTAACGAAAATGATCTTGATCGCGGGGTCGGAACACAGGATTTAGATTTTTGTAAAACAAGTGCCGAAATTATTAATCGATTAAAAGAGAATCCAAAATTATCTCCAGTTCTTACTTATTCACAATCACAGAATATTCACGTTTCGGTTTTAGCCCGAGGCCACACGAGTTACGAAGACGAAGTTAAACGCATTGATCAGTGCTTAGGAGTATTTAAGAACGAACTTGAAAAACTAAATCTTTTAGAAAAAAGCATTGTGGTACTTACTTCTGATCATGGGGATTCAATGGGTGAAGAAGGGCGTTATGGTCATGCTTATACCATTTACCCTGAAGTTTTGCGTATTCCGTTGATTATGCGCTTACCGAAGACTTTAAAAGAACAAGTTATGACCCAACCAGAACGTTTGGTGTTTTCAACGGATCTTGCACCTAGTTTAGAGATGTTATTAGGGCGCGCACCAAAACCAAAACATTGGAGCGACGGCGTAAGTTTGTTTTTTGCAAAAAACGAACAACCTGTCGAACGTTTAGAAGATTCTCATTTGGTTATGTCTAGTTACGGCCCGGTGGCTGGAATTTTATCTGAAGGTGGCACGAAAATTTATATTTCTGATGGCGTAAATTTTAATGATTACATGTATGAAATTAATGAAAAAGGAGCAGCGAACTTTGGAGTAACTCCAGATGCTAAACTTGAAAATGAAAAACTTATTCGCGAAAAACTTTTGGATTTGTATAATTACTACGGTGTTCGTCTCTAGCTCCTGGGCTTCTGAAGAAGTGCTAAATACTTTTTCAATGGGCTATAACAAAGATACTTTCAATCAGGGGTATAATGATTGGGATCTGTCTTATGTATCATTAGGAAGAAAATTTTCTTTTGGTTCGCTTATTGCGCGCGTGAATCAGGCGCAGCGTTTTGGCGATAAAGGTGAACAGTTTGAATTAGATGCTTATCCGCGTTTACGTGAAGGTACATACATGTATTTAAATGCCGGATACTCTGATGATGATCTTTTTCCGACACAACGTTATGGTGCTGAAATTTTTCAGAATCTTCCAGAAGCGTGGGAAGCTTCGCTGGGATATCGCCGTTTAAATTTTAATTCAAAAGTAAATATCTACACCGGCACGGTCGGAAAATATTCAGGCAATTATTATTATCTTCTTCGCTTAAACACTGTACCTGATGAACTAGGGCATTCAGAGTCGGCAAGTTTACAGGTGCGCAGATATTTTGGTGATGAAGATTACGTTTCTGTGTTGATCGGTTCAGGGCGATCGCTGTCTCAGTTAGGAACAACAAGTGATGTGGTGGCTCTTAGTTCAAAAAGAATTTATCTTGATACACGCTTTGAAGTTAAGCCAACCTGGATTTTATACCTAGGCGCAGGTCTAGAAAAAGAAGAAATTCGCGATGATGTTTACCGCAACAGAACCAGCTACTCAATTGGATTTGATAAGAGGTTTTAAACTGACTTTTGCGTAGAAAACTTAACATTTACGTCTCGAGACAAGGCGCCAAATTGCCGATATAATTTAAGAGTCGAAAATGAGGTTTTTTAATGGCAGAAAAACATATTTTGTTAGCAGAAGATGGTGAAGTTCATGCCCGCATTTTACAAGCTACTTTGGCGCGCGCTGGCTATAAGCTAAGTTGGGTCAGTGATGGCGTAAAAGCTTATGAGGCGATTAAGTCTGGCGAAAAATACGATCTTTTAATTACTGATGTCATGATGCCTGGAATGTCAGGTTTTGAGCTTTTAACGCGTTTAAAAAATGAAAACATTTTACCACCTACAATTGTTTTAACGGGCGTGCAGAACGAAGAAGAAGTTTTACGCGGTCTTCAATGTGGTGCTTTAGATTATATTAAAAAACCTTTTTCTCCTTCAGTTGTTCTGGCTCGTGTGCAACTGGTCTTAAATCAAAAGGCTTCGTAAATGACTGTAACATCATTGTCAGAAAGCTTTATCGGAGAAGTCGTTCTGTTTCAAACAGTGATGCTATTATCGGGAACCGTAGCTACGGTGGTGTTTCTTTTATTGCGAAATGCGTGGCATCGTTACAAAAATCGTAAGAAAGATATTTTTACAGAAGAAATTATTAATTTATTATTTGAACGTCGTTCAGCAGTTAAGAAAAATCTATTTGCGTGGGATCGCGCAATCTATCGCGAAATTTTATTAAGTCAGATTAAAGTTCTTGTTGGTGTTGAACGTGATGTCATGATTAAACACTATATCGATTCTGGTTTTTTAGCAGATGATAGCGTGCAGGTTCGTTCGCGCTACTGGTGGAGAAGATTACGTGCTTTAATTCGTATTGATATTCTGGCGCAGAATGATTCACGTTTAATTTATTTAAAAGCTATTAATGATCATAATCTGTTAGTAGCTCTTGAGGCGACAAGAGCTTTAAGCCGCCTTCCACAAAATGTAAGCCCCGCGGTTTTATTTGCATCATTAGAGCGTGTTGCCTTAACGCGCAGAACAGCGCTTTTAGAAGTGATTAACAATATCGGAACTCATTACTCGGTTGAAGCTATCTGCGATTATTTAAAAAATTGCACGAGCGAAGAAATGGCCGAAGCCTGCGTGCAGGTGTTAGGTGATCTGAGAGCTTATCAGGCTATTCCTCTTTTAGAAGAAATTCTGCTTAAGCACGAAAAACATTCGCCACTTTTAGTAGTTAAGGTGCTTGACGCTTTATCGCTTATTTCTGATCCGGCGGTGATTCCACTAATGCGTCCTCTTTTAAAACATCAGTCAGCACAAGTCCGAGCCCGCAGCTTAAATGCGTTGGCTCTTTTAGGCGATGATCAAATTTACAATGAATTAGAAAGCTTAAAAAAGTCAGACAACGATGTCGAAATCCAGCGGGTTATTCAAAAGATCCAGAAAAGTGCAGCTTAAACATGAGCGAATGGCTTATCAGTTTAACCTTAGGCTATTTTAAATTTTCGATTTATTATTTTTTCATCGTCAATACGATTTATTTTTTACTTTTGATCTTAGCCGTTCTATCAATTCGTAAACAGCTTCGTGCGCGACAGCTTATAGATAGTATGAAAGAACGTTTTTCTGTTTTTGCACCAAGCATTTCAGTTTTAGCACCTGCCTATAACGAAGAGGCGACAATCAGTGAATCAATTAAGTCATTTATGATGCTTGATTACCCAAAGTACGAAGTGATCGTGATTAATGACGGGTCAAAAGATAAAACATTAGAACGATTAAAAGAAAGTTTTGTTTTAGAACCCGAAGAACTATTTTATGATGATTTATTATCTAAATCTAAAATTCGCGGAACCTATCGTTCAAAACTTCATCCTAATTTAATAGTTATCGATAAAGAAAATGGTGGTAAAGCTGACGCCTTAAATGTGGGTATTGGTTTTTCGCAAATGGATGTGTTCTGCGCAGTCGATTCTGATTCTGTTTTAGAATCAGATGCTCTTTTGCGAATTGTCGTGCCATTTATTGAAGATCCTAAAAAAACAATCGCCAGCGGCGGAACAATTCGTATTGCCAATGGCTCTACGATTCGCCACGGGCGCGTGGTTGATGCTCACTTACCGAAAAAATATTTCTCCTTGATGCAAGTCATTGAATACACCAGAGCTTTTTTATGCGGGCGTATTGGCTGGAATGTTTTTAACGCCACTCTGGTTGTGTCAGGAGCTTTTGGTTTATTTTCGCGCGATGCGATTAAAAAAATCGGAGGATACCTTGAAGGTTCGATCGGTGAGGATATGGAGCTTGTTGTTCGTATTCATCGTTATTACCGTGAGCTAAGAATCCCATATCGTGTCGTGTTTGTGCCAGATCCAGTTTGCTGGACCGAAGCTCCAGAGACCTATAAAATGTTAAATCGCCAGCGCAATCGCTGGCAGCGTGGTCTTGCAGATACGTTAGTAAAAAATAAAGATATGTTTTTTAACCATAAGTTCGGATTTTTAGGGCTATTTGCTATTCCTTATTACTGGTTCGTTGAACTATTCGGGCCGATAGTTGAAATCTTATCTTATGTTGCATTGTTCGTGGGATTCGGTTTTGGATTTTTAGATCAAGAAACCTTTTGGCTCTTTTTTATTGCCGGAATTCTTTACGGTGTGATTATGAGTATTGCTTCAGTTCTCTTAGGTGAAATCTATTTTTCAAAATACCCGAAGGTCAGCCAATTTTTAACACTCATTGGAATTAGCTTTGTCGAAGCTTTCGGTTATCGCCAGATGAATATGTGGTGGCGCTTACAAGGCTTAAAAGATTATTGGCAAGGTAAAAAATCCTGGGGGCAGATGCATCGTACAGGATTCAGTAAACCAAAGGCGTAAAAATCTATTCTCCGGATTTAATAAAATCAGCCACGAAATCCGAAGCTGGATTTTTTTGAATTTCAGCCGGTGTGCCGATCTGTTCAATTTTTCCGTGATTCATAACAACAACTTTATCACTCATCTGAAAAGCTTCTTTTTGATCGTGAGTTACATAGACCATTGTTAATTTTAGGTCTTGTTGGATTTTACGAATATCTTTGCGCATTTTTTCTCGAAGCTTGGCATCTAAATTTGAAAGTGGTTCATCTAATAAAAGAATTCTAGGGCGCATCACAAGACCGCGGGCTAAGGCCACACGTTGCTGCTGACCGCCTGATAATTCGTGGGATTTGCGGTTTTCAAGCCCTGCAAGTTCAACTGTTTTTAGAATACTTTCAACATCTGACTTAATTTGCTCTTTTGCGATTTTTTTTAATTTTAACGGATAGGCCACGTTATCAAAAACATTCATATGTGGCCAAACAGCATAAGATTGAAAAACCATTCCGACATTTCTTTTTTCAGGTAACATAAAACTTTTATTTTTAGGATCTGACACGATATCAGAATCAAAATAAATTTTTCCGTGGGAGTTTTCTTCTAAACCCGCGATCATTCTTAATGTCGTGGTTTTGCCGCAACCTGAAGGCCCCAGAAAACTTACGAATTCACCATTTTCAATCGTTAAATTAATCTCTTTAACAGCCCAGTTTGCTGTTTGATGAGCAACATATTGTTTTCCGACGTTTTCAAAAATAACTTTACTCATAGTCCGTACCGGCCTTTAGAAAGAAGTTTTAAACTGAAATTAAGAAGTAAAATAAATACGACAACGATAACTGATAACACCGAAGCGCCGCCACCACCCATGTCTGAATACTCTTGAAGTGAAAAGATCAGTGTACCGATGGTTTCAAGCCCAGGGCCGGTTAATAGAATTGTCATTGTAAGTTCACTTAAGACCGGCATAAAGACTAAGAACATCGAAGCAATCAACGCGGTCTTAAGTAAAGGCATGTAGATCGTGTACATGATTGTCCACCAGCTGGCGCCAGAAATGCGAGCTGCTTCTTCTAGTGAAGGATGAATTTGCTGGTAACCATCGCCGACGGTTTTAATACTTAAGCTCATGTATTTTACGATATAAGCTAATAAAATTAAAAATAAAGTGTTGTACAACGAAGGCCCGAGACCAAA
>CAMLRE010000157.1 GCA_946482355.1 uncultured Bdellovibrio sp. | reverse complement strand
ACTGAAATAATATTTTTTAATTTGTAATCAGCCGGGTAGTAGTGATGTTCATCTGAGTTTGAACGTTCATTACCCGCAGCAGCCACGAATAAAATATTTTTAGCTTCAGCTGCGGCCACAGCATCGTGTTCTTCTTGCGAAAATTCAGTACCACCACCAGAGTAGTTGATGATATGCGCGCCCATTTTCACAGCGTATTGAATTGATTGAATTGTGTTTTTTAAGTTGTCAGTGTTTGGAACTTTTGGGTCATAGTATTTTAGAATCATTAGGCTTACTTCAGGGGCGATACCGCTGATTCCTTTTTTATTTCCCGCTTCGGCACCAATGATGCCGGCAATGTGAGTTCCGTGACCGTGGTTATCATCTAATTTATTGTTATTAGAAACGAAGTTCCAACCGTAAACGTCATCAACAAATCCGTTACCATCGTCATCAACGCCGTTAGTGGCTTTATTTCTGCCTTTGGCGTCTTTTCCAGTTTCACCTGGATTTTGCCATAAGTTATTTTTTAAATCTTCGTGGTTAATATCAATACCGGTGTCGATCACAGCAACGATCACTTTTTTGCTGCCTTTAGTGATTGACCAGGCGCGGGCTGCATCAGATTTTTTTAAACCCCAAGCTTGTTTGATGGCAGGGTCGTTGAATAAAGCAGAAGGCTCGTTAGGAACTTGCGTTGATGAGTCAACGACAGTGCCTAGCTCTAATGTTCTGTTATCGATTTTTTTAGTTTTTGATTTTTGCGATTGCGCCATGCGCTCAGCACTGGCTGGTTCTCTTTGTTTCCAAAAATAATATCCACCCAGCGAAAAGCAGAACACCACAAAAGCACCAATAACAGCATTAAAGAATTTATTATTCATAATGTGTTTATCGGCACTTAAGAGAGCAAATCTTAAGAAGATTTGCGTCTCAACATGATACGAGAATTACTTCTGTGCACCTACGCCAGCAGGTACAAAGGCTGGGGCGTTGGTCATTGGCTCGGTAGCCTTGATAAACTTCTCAGGAAAGTCGGTTTCTTTACTTGGTGTTTCTAAACGGTCGTAAAAAAGGTGGTTGCGGGCAATAATTTTTACGTAAAGTTTAGTTTCGTCGTAAGGAATTTCTTCGACAAAATCAACAATATCAAATTTAGGGCGGAATCTTTGTTTAATCCAACGAGCTACGGCATTTGGTCCAGCATTGTAAGCTGCCGCAACCAAAGCGTACTGGTCTTTTTGTTTTTTAACCTGGTCAGATAATTCGTAGCTGCCAAGTTTAATATTGATCTGTGGGTTATAAAGATCTTCTGGTTTTTTGTAAGCTACTTTGTATTTGCGGGCCAATGATTTTGCTAACGGCGGAATTACCTGCATTAAACCAAGCGCATTAGCACCACTGCGAGAATTAATATTAAACGCTGATTCTTGGCGCATAATTGAGAAAATTAAGCTTGATGGAAGGCCTGTTGTTGAGGCCATTTCTTTAACTTCGGTTTCCCAAAGACGTGGAAAAAGTAATTCAGAATTTTTAACGATGATATCTTGCTTTTGCTCAATCGGAAGTTTGGCAAAAGCAATAAATAGCGGTAAGAAACGCTGGCCACGTTCTGCTAACTCTAAACCAAGCACTGTCATTTGTTCTGGTTTATCAGTTAATGCTTGAGCTGCGCGTTCAGCAAGATCGACTTCTTCATGTTTTAGTAAAGCGTTGAATAAATCTTTATGTTTTGGTTCTAAGAATGAAAGTGAACTATCAAATTTAAACTTATCAGTTGTTTTTAACGCATTAAACGGCGGGATTTTCATTTGTAAGGCATCGTAAGCTAAAAGAGAATAATAGCTGTAGAAATCTTCTTTAGTCATAGCTAGCCAAATTTCTTTAGCCTGATCTTTTTTATCAAGACGGGCCAAGCAGCGGGCTAAGAAAAAGTTTGAACGTGATTTTTCAGCAGGATCTAAGGTTTCAGTGGCTAAAGCCTTGAAAGCTTCAGCGGCTAAATTGTAATCTTCAGATTTGTAAAGGACCCACGCTTTTGTCCAGAGCATTTTTTCTCTCGTTAAAACCGGGTTTTTCGAAGGGCCTTTTTTTAGCTCTTCTAAAATACTTTCATAGTAAGCTAAAGCTTCTTTAAACTTACCTTCGTCTTCTTTAACTTTACCTAAAAGGTATGAAATTTCTGTCAGATTTTGCTCTTGCGGTTTTAAAGCTTTAACTGTTGCTGATAATAATTTATCAGCTTTATCAAATTCATTTTCAGAGTAAAAATGACGGCCAATTTGCACAGAAGACTCAAGGTACTGCTCTTGATGTTTTGTGTTTTTAGAATCTTTTTTGTATGTTTTTAAAGCTAAGCCATGCCAGTCTTTAAGGGTTTTGATGGCATCGTTTCGTTTGTTGTTTGAACGATATTTTTGGCGAAGCTGTTTCATTAAAACCATTTTTTCAACTGGCTTTTTTTCTTTATTGATAAGCTTTCTTAATTCATTAATTGAAGCATTTTCAGCTTGGGCTACTTCAGTCGTCGTAGAAACCGGTGTCGTTGGCAGAATCAAGATATTAGCTTCAGCGATTTCTTGTAAGTAGAGTTTACGTTCAAAATCAGACAGTGATTTCATGTCAAAGTTAAAACCAGGACATTTTTTAATACCACGAATGCCGGCTAATGAATTTAAAGCAAAATCTTTGTCTTTTGCTGATTTGTCTAACTCTTCGCAAGACATTTCTTTAAGTTTTGTAAAACCAAAAAGTTGCGCGTGGCTATAGCCGAAAATAAAAGGAATTAATAAACAGGTTTTTTTTAACGTTGAAATCATGGGGAAATCCTAGCTGTAATGAAACTCTAACATTTTATTAGTTGGCGAATATGAGACGTGAATCTTTCCGCCGTTTTTTAATTTTCCAAATAATAATTCGTCGATAATTCTTGATTTAACAAGCTCATCGATTTTTCTATGAAGCGGGCGGGCGCCGTAAACGGGATCATAACCACGTTCAGCGATATGAGTTACAACCGCTTCGTCATAGATAAAATCAACTTTTTTAGCAGCTAAAGTGTGTTTTAGCTCCGTTAAGAATTTATCGACGATATTTTTAACTAAATCTAAAGTTAAACCGTTGAAGTAAATCACTTTATCTAAACGGTTAATAAATTCTGGCGCAAAAGTTTTTTTAATGGCCTCTGAACTGACTGATCCTGGATTAGTTGTGCCAAGGCCGATATTTCCGCGCGCCACATCCGCAGCGCCGGCGTTTGAAGTCATTACTAAAATACAATTTTTAAAATCAACCGTGCGACCGTTACCATCTGTTAAACGGCCACCATCCATAATTTGCAATAAGATATTATAAATATCTGAATGCGCTTTTTCGATTTCATCTAAAAGAATAAGTGAATACGGGCTTTTTGAAACGGCTTCAGTTAATTGACCACCTTGCTCAAAACCCACATACCCCGGAGGAGCTCCGACTAAGCGTGAGATCGAGTGTTTTTCCATGTATTCACTCATGTCAAAACGCTGATAGTTTACTCCAAGAATTCGAGCTAACTGTTTGCACACTTCAGTTTTACCAACACCTGTGGGGCCTGCGAATAAGAAGGAGCCCCATGGTTTTTCTTTGTTTTCTAAACCGCTGCGCGCAAATTTAATCGCTTGAGTTAAAGCCGTGATGGCATCGTCTTGACCGAAGATCAGAGATTTTAATTTAATGTCTAAATCTTTAAGTTGGCTTAGATCGTCTGAAGAAAGCTGCGTTGTTGGAACGCCTGAAATTTTTGAGATAATCGCAGCAACATCCTCGGTATCAACTGTTTTTTGCTTTTTAAGTTTTGTGGTAGAGCCCACTTCATCCATGATGTCGATGGCTTTATCCGGAAGTTTAGCCGACGTTAAATATTTAACTGAAAGTTCAACACAGGCACGGATAGCCGCTTGTGTGTAAGTTACATCATGAAATTTTTCGTACTGAGGTTTTAATGATTCTAAAATTTGAACCGTATCTTCAATTGATGGTTCTTTAATATCAATTCTTTGGAACCGGCGGTTTAAACCGCGGTCTTTTTCAAAATGTTGGCGGTATTCTTGAAATGTAGTTGCGCCAATACAAGAAATTTCACCTTTTGATAGGGCAGGTTTTAGTAAGTTCGCGGCATCCATTGAAGAGCCTGAAGTTGAACCGGCTCCAACGATATTGTGAATTTCGTCGATAAAAAGAATAATGTTCGGATCGGCTTTGGCCTCTTTTAAAATATTTTTTAAACGGCCTTCAAAGTCACCACGGTATTTTGCTCCCGCCAACAGTGAACCCACATCAACTGAATAAATTGTTTTATTTTGTAAAAATTCAGGAACCTGGCCTTGATTAATCTTTTCAGCTAAGCCTTCAACGATCGCTGTTTTACCCACACCGCTATCACCGATAATGAGCGGATTGTTTTTTTGTCGGCGTCCTAAAGTTTGAATCATTTTTTCAATGATATCTTCGCGGCCAACTAAAGGATCTTTTTTGCCACTACGAGCGTAGTCATTTAAATTAATTGCAAAATCTTCTAAAGCTGAAGCTTTTTTATCGGCGGCAGCACCAGGACGTGAATCATTTTCGTCAGCTGTTGATTCTGTGCCAGACGGTGAACTTGCTGATAATTCATGGCTTACAACTGAAATCACATCAAATTGGGTAAGTCCCATTTTTTGTAGAACGTAACTGGCTTTAGATTTTTTTTCGTCAAATAAAGCAATGAAAACCGAAAGTTCGTTAATTTCAGAACGTCCGGCATTTTGCATTTGTAAAGCGGCACGCTCAAAAGCGCGGTGAACAGAAACGGTGAGTTGTGCTTTCCATTCTGAAGGATCACCTTCAGCGAAAGTTTTTTTCTGTTCTTCAGTGATCGTTTCGTTTTTATTGATGTAAGTTTGTAATTCCTTTTTTACTTCAGCGACATTGACGTTTAGTTTTTCGCAAACTTCAGCAACCTGTGGCGCTTCAAGAAGGCAATAGGCAAAATGTTCAAGCGTTACGAATTCGTGCGATTTTTTTGTCGCAAGATCAATGGCTTTACCTAATCTTTTATCGAGCTCTTTTGAAATCATCTATCCCTCTCGAAAGCCCGCGGCTTTACTTATCTTCCTCAGTAATAGATTTTAGCGGGTATTTGTTACTTTTAGCAAACTGGTTCACTTGCAAAGCTTTAGTTTCTGCCACTTCGAAATTATAGATTCCTGCGACACCTGAACCTTGTTTATGTACGTCCAGCATTATTTTATTTGCTGATCGATCGTCATGTTTAAAAAAAGTTTTTAAAACATAAACAACAAAATCCATGGGCGTGTAGTCGTCGTTCAAAATTAAAACTTTGTAAAGATTCGGCTCTTCAGTTTCAACTTCATCAAGCAGATCAATTCCGGTTGCAGAATCATTGTTGCCGCCACCAGAATTTTGTCCAGCTAAATGAATTTTGTAGAGTGATAATTGACCAAAATTCTGGAGCATTTCTAGGTTCTCAGACTGAGACGTGTTTGTTTGATACATAATTATTTATTGTAAAGAAGGTCTGGTAAAAATCAACGGACTAATGAATTTCAATACTTGTCAACGACGGTGAATGTTATAATAATTTATGGGTGTGTCGTAATGTTATTACTTAAATAATAATCCAAAAAGGGGACAAGTTTATTATGAAAAACACTGGGACGTTAAATTCAAAAGGTTTCTCGCTAGTAGAGCTTATGATCGTTGTTGCGATCATCGGTTTATTA
>CAMLRE010000156.1 GCA_946482355.1 uncultured Bdellovibrio sp. | reverse complement strand
TAAGTTACCATCAGTTAATTTGAATTTGCTGAAAGGTACTTTAACATCCAGGGCGACGACATTCTGCTCGATGTCTGGAGTTTTTCCGTCTTTGCGGTTTTTAAACTCAACTAAAAACTGCTGTAGATCACGTTCTAAGCTTACTAGATCTTCATTTTTTTTAAGATCGTATTTTCTTAAGCGAACTTCGGCTTGGTTTAGTGAGCTTACTTCAAAGAAGTAGGCTTCGCCTAATTTTGCGCGACCATAAGTAGAGCTTGGTTCGCGTCCTACCACTGGTTTAGCGGTACAAGCCGCTATTAAGGCAAGAACACCCAATAAACACACAGACACCGTTGTTTTCATATATTGCTTCATATGGCCTTAAATCGGCTTAATAGGGCTGTGTCTTAACTTAACAACATGAAGTTTAGCTTTAGGGCTAGCTTTCTGAATACAAATGTGACATGTAATCGTTCCATGAAAACTGCCTGTTTTAAGGGTTTCTAGGCTTTTGGCCAAAAAGGCTCTGAAAAATTGGTCCTGATCTTGTATATACAGTCCTGATTATTCATTTGGGGGAAAAATGAAACTGGTTACCACCGTATCTTTAACGTCTCTGCTTATTTTGTCAGCTTGTACGCCAAGCCAAAACAATAACTCAAAGATGATTCCGTTGTTGCAAGACACGCAAAAGATCATCAGCACGCGCGCTCAAAATCAAACGCACGTGATGGCTTTAGTAAAGTTACAAACTCCATCTTTACTTGAGACTTCGATTAAAGATGAAGGCGTAACGATCGTTGATAACGAACAAGCGGCTAAGATTACCGATGAGCAAACTAAAGCGATTGCTGATATGAAAGCGTTAGATGCTGAAGTTCAGGTTCTTTACAAATACCGTTATGTACTAAATGCGGTGGCAGTTCTTGCTCCGATCAAAGTTTTAGAAAAATTAAAAGCTGTAGGAACAATTGCTTCTTGGGAAGGTATCGGAACATTTGAACGTCCGATCACATTTCAAACTGATGCTTTATCAACTGCGACTAAAACATTAACTGAAAGAAATTCGTCTAAGTTCATTGGTGCTGAAGCGTTAAATAAATCAAACGTTACAGGTAAAGGCATTAAAGTCGGTGTTATCGATACGGGTATCGATTATACGCACTCGATGTTTAAAGGCGTTGGTACAGCAGAAGCTTACAAAGCGATTGACCCAGCTAAAGAAGCTTTAGGTTTTCCATCTGAAAAAATCCGTGGCGGTGTTGACTTAGTAGGTACTGAGTATGATTCAGCTTCTCCAGAGTTTACTCTACGCATTCCGAAACCAGATTTAAATCCACTAGATGAAGGTGGTCACGGTACTCACGTAGCGGGTACTATAGCTGGTATCGGTGATAATGTAACTTCATATAACGGCATGGCTCCAGAAGCAGATCTTTATGCCATCAAAGTTTTCGGTGCTGAAGGTTCAACGTCTGATATGGTTGTTATCGCTGGTCTTGAGTATTCTGCCGATCCAAATGGTGATGGCGATTTACGTGACCAATTAGATATCGTGAACCTTTCATTAGGTTCAGGTTACGGTAACCCTAAAATTCTTTATACTGAAGCCGTTAAAAATTTAACTAAAGGTGGAACATTAGCCGTTATCTCTGCAGGTAACTCTGGTGCTAAAGATTATATCGTAGGTGCCCCAGGTACTTCGACGGAAGCTTTATCTGTAGCCGCATCTATCGATAACGGTGATCATAACTGGAACTTCACGGCTTCTCTTTTAAAAGTAGGAAGTGAAGAAGTATTAGTTGAAACTTTAGAAGCAGCGACCGCGAAACCAGTTTCTGAATCTGATGTTGTTGGCAGTTTAGTGCATCTAGGTAGAGCAGATGCTGAATTGACTGAAGATCAAAAGGCTGCAGTTAAAGGAAATGTAGCTTTAATTGATCGTGGAGTTATTACTTTTAACGATAAAATTAAACGTGCAGCTGCGGCAGGTGCCATTGGAGTTGTGATCGCAAACAATCAAGATACGGCTCCTTTTGCGATGCCTACTACCGATAACTTTGATATTCCAGCGATCATGGTTTCAAAAGAAATTGGTACAAAGTTAAAGGCAGCTTTAGTAGCGGGCCAAGATGCTTCAGTGCAATTTAAAACAGACAAGAAACTCGCAAAGCCAGAGTTAATAGACACGTTAACAGATTTCAGTTCAAAAGGGCCGCGCTCAATTGATGGTTTCTTAAAACCAGAAATTTCAGCTCCTGGTTCAGATATTATTTCTGCGGCGATGGGTAAGGGGTCTGAAATTGTGAGAATGTCTGGTACATCAATGGCTGCTCCTCACATGGCCGGTGTGTTAGCTCTTATTAAGCAAGCTTATAAATCTATTGATACCGATCTAACAGCATTAGAGTTAAAACACATTGTGATGGGAACTTCAAAAACGATCGGTGATCAAGAAGGTCGTTACCCAGTAACTCGTCAAGGCGCGGGACGTATCCAAGCTTTGAAGGCAGCATTGTCAAAATTAGTAGCTGAAGAACCTTCTGTTTCTTTCGGTGAAATCAATATTGAAACTAAAAAGGTTATTAAATCAGTTATCAATTTACGGAACCTTAAAGATATAGACCTGTCTGTATCTATCGAATTTGAAGGTAATGAGTTTGTTCAGTTAAATAATACTCAAGCCATTACGTTAAAAGCTAACGAGACAACAGCTGTGAAATTATCATTTACTTTAGACGCAACAAAAATGAAAGATGCGTATGTACGTGAAATGGATGGTTGGGTTTTAGTTAAAGAACATGGCGAAGAAATTTACCGTATTCCGGTTTTAGCTGTGGCTCACAAATTATCAGCTATTACTTCTAAAGGTTTAACAGTTTTATCTTCGGTTAATGATGCTGAAGGTTCGGCGGCTGAATTAACTCTTAAAAATGAATCAGCAAATGCTGGTGAAGCACAGTTATTTAACTTAGTAGCTAAAGATGAGCGTAAACCATTAGCTCCTTCTTTCATGAACGCTGATTGTGACTTGCAAGCAGTGGGATACAGAATCGTTGAAAAAGAAACTGATGCTGGTAAAGAGCAATTCGTAGAATTCGGCGTTAAGGTTTATAAACCAATGACAACTTGGAATTCATGTGATGTTTCTATTTTAGTTGATTCTGATAAAGACGGCTTAGTTGATCAAGAAATTTTAGGTGCAAACACGAAATCAATTCCTGGTGAAACAGCTGAAATATTCGCTTCGACATTAATTGATGCAACTAAAGCACGTGAAATCAGAAAAGCTTTCGAAGCTAAAATTGAAGCTGTGAAAAACGATGCAGCCGCTTTACAAGCGTTAAAAGATCAAGAGAAGTACACTGAGGCTTTAGTTGATCAGAATGATTTAACTGTTTACAACAACTCAACGGTGGTTGTGGTACAAGCGCGTATCAGTCAGTTAAAATTAGATAATAAAAATCAATTAAACTTCAAAGTTGTAGCAACTCACAACGAACAAGCTTCAGTTCAAATGGATGATAATTTAGCGAATGAAAAATCATTCTCTGTATCTATGAAAGCTGAAGACCAAGCGTTCTTAGGCTTAGGAGAAGCGCAAGTGGTTAACGCTGGTAGTACTTCTACTGTTGAGTTAACTAAAGGTCTTGGTAAACAATCACTTCTAGTGTTGTTGCCGCAAAATAAAGTGTCTTTCTCAGATGCTTTAAATGACTTACAAGCTTTAATTCTTAAACCAGAATTCAAAGTTCCATAGTTCATTGAACTAATCTAAAAACTAGAAAGCCAGGTGATGAGCCTGGCTTTTTTATTGTCTCAAATTGGGTCGGTTAACTTCTGTTCATCGTCTAATTGGTTTTCTCTTTTTCATTTAGCATAATGATATTCAATGCATAGACGCCAATAAAAGAGTGCTCCACTTTTTTCGTAGCCATCTTTTTAAAAATTCATTCCCTTAAAAACAAATAGCGATGTCTCTGGGGTTGGCTATAGCTTTGCTTTATACAAGTTAGGGTCGTGGGGGATATATGAAAATGAAACAAAAAAGATTACGCATGTTGGTTTTAGCAGTTATCGCGGCACCAGTGCTGTCGTTTTGTTTTCAGAACTGTGCCCGTCAACAAACACAGTTTGCCGTAGATAAGATGGCTGCTTATCTTGACGGTGAATTACCTGCAGATGCAAAAGTAGCTGAATTTAACGCTGAAGAATCAGTGGAGTATCCCTCAACACAATTAGTGTTGGTTATTGATAATTCACACACAATGAAACAATCGCAAGAAGAGTTGATTTCACGTATTGATAATTTACTAGCTTCAATGGCCAATAAAAAAGTGGCTGTGCGAATTTTATCGACTTCAAGCTATACCACTTCAGTGTTAGGTCGCAGTTACGGAAGCTTAAAAACCGGTAAAGAAGTTTATGTGACTGATGAAAAAGCTATTGCGGCAAATGACACGCAGGCGATTTATCGCTCTAGTTATGCACCAAACCCTACGGCTTTCATTCTAAATCCCGTCGATGCGGTAGATGT
Source organism: uncultured Bdellovibrio sp. (assembly GCA_946482355.1). The sequence goes on along the minus strand of CAMLRE010000156.1, from coordinate 1,265 downwards.
AAGAAAAGCCACTGTCGACAATATTAAAAAAACTGTACGTGCTATGGGCGTTGAGGGCAGTGATAATGAGTCGGGGCTTTGTAGTGTGATTCAATGGGCTTCAAACGCTTACAAAAAAACAAATGAAAATGAAAAAGTAGTCTTCTTCGTTTTAACGGATGAAGATAATTATCAGGGTATCAATCACTGTAATAAAGAAATCGTTAATAATTATGATCTTTCGTCGGCTGTACCGTATAAGCAAGTGAGCCTTCTTTACCAGTTTAAAGGACTGGTGTATCGTGACGGCGCTGAAAGCACATTAGCAGAGCGTACATTTCCGCCGTTATTAAAAAATATTCGTCGTACAGCTAATCCTTCTGAGTTAGTGGGAAAAGATTGTAGCAGCACTGAACTTAATGAAGTTAAAAATATCGTCGCTAGTTATCCAAATTCAACAAGATCTTTATTTGGAGTGAGCTACTTTTTTAAAGACGCAGAGTTATTAAGTTGTAAATACGTTGAAACGCATCAGAAATATTACATTTCTGAAGATGACCTTAAGGGCATTGATTATTGCAAACAGCCTTTTAAATCGGCTTCAAATATTATGAGCTACTTAGCCGGCTCAATGACCGGTGTTTCTGAAACGCAACCTTGTCAAATGGAAGCGCCTAAACGAATTATTACAAGGACTGTCAGAGAATCACGCTTTTTTACTAAGTCTATGAATTTAGCTGAAAGTTTTCTTTCAGATATGAGTAAAACCCAGTTACGCAGTAATTACTTTATGGCCGTGTTGATGAACAAACGTGGTCAAAGCTGTGAATTAAAAAGCGGTAACTCTTATGGCGATACTTTTGAAAACTTACAAAAGCTAAATCCTGGCGAAGTTAAAACTTATTCGCTTTGCAAAGACGATGATGGTTATACGCAAGCTTTTGATAAAATTGCTGCGGCCGTTTCTTTTGTAGAGCAGGAGTTTTCGTTAGTCGTGCCGGCAGGGGCAAGTCTTCGTGATGTCGTTGTTATTCGCAGTGGTGGGCAATCCCGTGAATCGCTTTCTTCAGATCAATATGTGATTCATGAAGGTAAGCTAAAAATTAATTCGCAATTGCGTAAAGGTGATAAAATTATTGCCGTGATGTTTTAAAATAAAAAGGCTGGCCTTCATCACCAGCCTTTTTCTCAAATAAGAATTCGTAAGTTTACTTGAATGTCTTAGTTGAATTTCTAAATTATAAACCTAAATCTTTTTGAATTTTAGCAGCGCGCTCGATCACTTC
>CAMLRE010000155.1 GCA_946482355.1 uncultured Bdellovibrio sp. | reverse complement strand
CGATGGTAGCTTGGGCTTCTATTAAAAGCTGGCTGATCTTTGCGCCGATTATGTTCGGTTTATTAGGACTTCCGTTCCCGATTCCTTTTATTGCTTTAACTTTATTTGCGATCGCTGGGGCTAAATCTTATTTTCAGATTATGGGCATGTTTCATAGAAGCCCTTTTGTGTATATCGCCTATGTGGGTATTCTAGGGCTTGCGGCTTGTTCTTATTACGATAACCTTGTGGCCTACAACTCGATGCCGATGGTTGTTTTAGGTATGCTTTGTTTAGTTCCGTTAATTCAACGTGAATCTAAAAACATGATTCAGTACATTTCACTCGCGCTCTTAGGATTTATCTTTTTAGGCTGGTCGTTCATGCACTTAGCCTTACTTTTAAATTACGAAAACGGTATTTACCAATTAATGTATCTGGTTATTCTGACTGAGTTCTGTGACAACACAAACTTAGCCATCAGCGGTTATTTTCGCGGATCGAAAATTTTTGCCGAAATTTCTCAGCGCCGTACTTTAATGAGTACGTTTGTTTCAATCATTATGACGGTGCTATTAGCTTACGGTATGCGCCACTTACTTCCAGACCGTGGTGAAAAATACTGGTTAGCTTCTGGTCTTGTGGCTTCATTCGGCGGCGTTGTCGGTGATTTAGTGATGGCTGTATTTCGTAAAGATGCCGGCGTAAAAACTGTAGGACCATTCGTTCTTGGCCGCGGTGATTTTTTACAACGCATGGACCGTTTAATTTTTGTAGCTCCGATTTTTTACTTCGTCATGTTTGCCCTAAAAAGCTTGGAATAATTTATGCGCGAGTGGAACTACGATAACGATCAATGGACTAAGTTACCGGGACATTTAAAACATCTCCCGTTATTTACCCATCACTATGATCTATCCAGCAAAGTTATTCGCTTTATCTGGTTTTTAATTTTAAAAAAATGGTTTTACACCATGTACATTCGCTTAACTGTTAAAGGTGGCGATTTTAACGAGCTGTACGCTAAACATAAAAAATTAATTATCATTTCAAACCATGCATCTCACTTAGATGCCACTTCAATTGCCGCAAGTATTCCACGCAAACACTGGTTTGATCTGTATATGGCGGCGGCTAAAGATTACTTTTTTAGAAATCCGTTATTTACGTTCTTTTCGGCTCACTGTTTAGGAGCTATTCCGATTGATCGTAAAGACCGTAAAGGTGAAGCGGTAAATTTAATTCTAACGCTATTAAAAGAATTAGACCGCATGTGGCTAATTATCTTTCCTGAAGGCACTCGTTCAAAAGATGGCAAGCTTCAGGAGTTTAAACGTGGAATCAGTATTTTTGCTGAAAAAACCAAAACACCGATTTTATTTTTATACATCGAAGGCAACTTAAAACTTTGGCCAAAGGGTGCAATCTTCGCAAAACCTGGAAAATTAACTGTTCATATCGGCCCCGTGCAAGAGCCGACAAATATTGAAATTGTTCAGCAGAATTATATTAACTGGGTAAAAACCATTGATCCATCTATTGTACCAGATGAGTTAATGGATGATTCAGATGAAACAGCACAGGATACCAGCGAAAAAACCCTACAGGAATTAACAACCGAAGAGGGAACTGAGAATGAAAGCTAATCACGCAAAAATTCACTTAAATATTGGCGGTTACGAAGTGATTCCGCTACCGACCGGATTATTTGGTCTTGATGGTGGCGCGATGTTTGGAACTGTACCCAAAGCGCTGTGGGAGAAAACAAATCCTGCCGATGAGCACAACCGTATTGAAATGGAAGCGCGCGCTTTATTACTTAAATCAAAAGACAGAACTGTTTTGATTGATACAGGTAACGGTAGTGATTTTATCGCCAAATACGGCGACAAGCTGGGTGCGAAATTCGCTGAGCTTTACGGCGTAGATACCTCAGGACCAAGCCTTAAAAAATCATTAGAAGCACATGGTTTAACTTTTTCAGATATTACCGATGTGATTCTGACTCACTTACACTTTGACCATGCTGGCGGCGCTACAAGCGAAATTGACGGAAAAATTCAAGCGACATTTCCCAATGCTAAGTATTATGTGCAAACTGAAAATTTAAAAACAGCGCAGCACCCGAATATTCGCGAAAAAGCCAGCTACCTAGCACCGAACTTTGAACCGCTCTTAGCAGCTAACAAATTAACGTTAGTTGACGGTTCTAAAAAAGATCTTTTACCAAATATTTCAGTGTGGGTTTCTAATGGTCACACCACAGGCCAACAAGTTGTGATCGTTGAAGACGACACGCAAAAGCTAATTTACTGCGGTGATGTGATTGCCACGTCTACCCACGTAAGATCAGCTTGGGTGATGGGTTATGATTTACATCCGTTACAAGTGATTGAAGAAAAAGCGCAGCTTTTAAAATCATCTTTAGATAAACAGACTTATTTCTTTTTTGAGCATGACCCATACTGTGATGTAGCGACGGTTGAGCCTGATAAGGCCGACTTTAAAGTAAAGGAACGTTTTTGGCTGGAATAAAATCAATTCTTAGCAATATTAAAACTTTTTTACGAAAGCTTACAGACGAGTTTGCTGAAATTCGTTTTGCAGCAGCCAGTCTTTCTTACTCGACCCTATTTGCGGTGATTCCGTTTTTAGTGGTGATCTTAGCGGTGTTTCAATCTGTTGGTGAATTAGAAAAATTATACCCGCAGGTTGAAGGTTTATTAATGTCGTATTTAAAAGAAGCGACAGGTAATACCGTCACACAATACCTGAAAGCCTCAGTCACAAAAATCCAGTCTAAAACTTTGGGTTATACCGGGGTGATTTTTTTATTATTCACAACTCTTGGATTATTTAGAAATATCGACACCGCTTTTCAGCACTTATGGCGCATTAAACCACGTAAGCCATTTATTCAGCGTATGTGGCTTCATTCGATTGTGCTAATCAGCTTACCGGCACTGCTTGCAGGGTTTATCGGCCTTCGTTCAGTGAAAATTATTGAAGAGCTTGGTAAAACGATTCACCAGCAGTTTTTGTTTGGCTTGGTGATTGGTTTTGCCTTATGGATTTTATATACGGTTGTGCCTGACACAAAAGTTTCTAAACGCGCAAGCTTAATCTGTGCCGCGATTGCCGCTTTTGGAATTTCATTGGTGCAAAGTTCGTTTTTATGGGTTTCGTTAAAGGTCTTTAGGCAAAATAAAATCTACGGCTCGTTAGCTTCTTTTCCGATTTTTATGCTTTGGTTATTAGTGGTGTGGTGTATTGTGCTTTCAGGCGCATCGTTATGCGCCTTCTTGCAACAAAAGTATTTTCGTAAGTCAGTCGCTGAGAAGTCCGGCGACGCCCTGTAATTCAATTTTATAGATTAATCTCTACCGTTTCAGATTTGTGAAAGATCTTTTTATCCATGACCTGGAATAATTGTTTATGCACATTCGTATTCATCGCGGTACTTTGCTTTTCATAACAAGCTGGAAATTCAGTAATCGCGCTTCTGATCTGAGCGTAAGAAGGGTTAGCAAAATATTTTTTTCTTTTTCTATCCCAGCGCATAGGGCGTAAGACATCCCAGTGGCTGCCTTGATCGAATAAATTGCCGGCTCCCATTTCTTTATTAATAATACTTACCGCACAAGTGATACTTCCTTCTGGCGTACGGCTATCATAGTTTCTGCAATCTGGGCCGTAAGACGCTTCTTTGCCAGAGTGTAACTGAAAGAACCCTCTGGCTGTTCCATTCGGGCCACGCGCTGTTTCGTTATTATTACAAGTGCTTTCTTCAAAAGCCATAGAAGTTAAAATAATTAAAAATACATTCGCTTTACTGCCGTCATCCATCATTGGGTAATTCGGGCAAAGCGAAACTAGATCCGCATCACCTTTTTTGATATTTACATTTTGGCTTTTCATAACTTCGTTCACGATTTTTTCGCCGTACTGGCCAATCTGGCCGTCTTGCACGAACTCGGTACAGGCATTCTTCCAGCCTTCTTCAGAACTCATTCTATCTAAGTGCGCTCCGGTTTCAGCGATAGTCGCTACCGGCTGCGGAGCTAATGAAGAGTCGGTTTTACAACCTACGCAATCTTCAACAGCTTGCGCTTCTGTTTCAGCGCCTTGGATTTTAATTTCTAGATTAGGATCTGCTTCGACAACATTAACCTGGAACTCTTGAGCATTGGCGATAAGCGCCGCAAGAATCAAACTCAGAAATAAAATGTGCTTCATATCATTTCCCCCACCCAGAGAAGATATAAAGCGAAACTTGTGCCGTCTTAGATTTGTTTATTGACGCCTGATTGTGGCGACTTGATACGGGTGTAAGCGTTATGCATACATGTGTCAGGCCATTTTACACCGTTTAGCCTGACACTGTCTCAAAATGGGAATTACTTTTTAGCTTTGATAGGCACAGTGACTTTAACTTTGACTTCGTCCTGCACGCCAGCACCTTTGAAGTTAATATTTGTGACTTTGAACTTGCTTAAAATCACAGGGAATTCTGCCACGATGTTATTACCATCTTTTGTGTATGTTCCCTTAACGATTTGCTCTTCGCCATTCATTTTAACTTTAGCGACACCTTTGCCACCTTTACCGATAGCCTGCATGATTTCGATGTTTGGATATTTATCAGCGTGGAAATAATCTTTCGTGTGTTTGTCACGAACGCTCATACCCGTTGAAACTTTTGACCAAGGAATTGTGAAAGCATCGGCTTTAAAGCCGTCACCGTCAGCGTAAGCAAAACCATCAATGTCTTTAAATTCTGCGGTAAAATCACCTACAGGGCTTACGACGACAGCGGCCTCAACTTCACCCGCGTGGGCTTTCATTGAAAAAGCGATTAGTGCTGCTGTTGCGAACAAGCTTAGTTTAGTAGTTGTATATTTTTTTGTATTCATAATAGTTCACCTCTGTTGCTTTTTTTACTTGAATCACTGCTGATCCTATTTTTTTTGTTTTATAAGTTGTGTAAGTTTCGCTGATACGCGTGTCACCGGCAGCCAGCTGCCCGGTTTTCTGCACACCAATGGCAGCCCCACTGGTATCGTAAAGATTGATTTTCCAATCGATCGCGACCTGTGAACCATCAGACGGTGTTGCAAAACCTAAAATATCATACGACTGATAAGTCGCATCTGAAGTTGATGGTAAAACCTGAACTTCGAAATAAATCGGCGTCGCTTTTTCATAGCGGTATTCGAAATAGTCCATGGTCTCTGTCACCAGAGAATCTTCAAATGCAAATTCTTTTTTAGCGCAGTTTTGAAATTGAAATAAAAGTAAACCCATCAAACCTAACAGAGGGACAATTCTTTTTGTGCTATTTTTTAATTTAACCATATATATCCCCCTTTCTTAATCTAAGTTATTGAGGTAATCGCTGATTGACTTGATTTGAGCATCAGTCAGCTTAATTGACTTCATACTACCGATATTGGTAATCGCACTTTTAATTTGTGTGACTGATTTGTTAGCTTTGTCATGAGCGGCCTGATGGCATTTCATACAGTAAGTCGCAAATAAATCGCGGCCCGCTTTGTATTTATCAGGATCTTCAGTGACAGGTTGAAGCACTGTTGCTGAATCAGAGATTTTCGTAACGGTAATGTCGTTATACACAATACGCATCATCGAGCCACTGGCATCTCTGAAATAAACATCAACGCCCAACGCGCCTTCTTTTGTACATTTAACTAAAAAATTAGAACTGATCTTAGGATCAATCATGCCTTGGCAATTTTCTTTAGAGCTTGTGATGTCGATGCTGACGATAGAGATAGCCTGGCCATTGTCGTCCTGCAACCGAAACG
>CAMLRE010000154.1 GCA_946482355.1 uncultured Bdellovibrio sp. | reverse complement strand
TTTTTCGATTTCAAAGGCGATTTGAATTTCAGTATCACCCAAAATAAAAGTTGAATCGTTGATCAGTTTCCATTTTTGGATTTCTTCTGATCCCACCATCACTTTATTTTTTTTACTTAAATTGATGATTTCAATATCTTGGCCAACTACCTGAAGTCTTGCATGCTGACGGCTGATCTGCGGATCATTAATTAAAACGACTTCATTCTCTGGGCCACGCCCCACAGTAAACGAGCTCTTTGCAAGGTGAAAAGACTGCCCTTCGTGCGGTCCTTTCAGCACTTTCAATTTAATCTGAACTGCGGGTTGTAGCTTTTCAGCCGTTGACATTATTTAAACCTTACTCCTGATTCACCTTAGATAAACTTACAAAGAAGTACTCTGGTGCTCCGGCACTGTCTAAAAACGCTTGTAAATTAATTTCGCACTCAAATTGCGAGAACGGAATTTTATCTCTATGCGTTTCATAAACAGATTCTTTTGCACGCGCGATTAAACTTTCAATATTTTGCACCATCGCAGGGTCTACAATCGTATTGTAGTTTTGCGATACTAACGCTTCTGGCGATGTTTGCACCAGTGTTGCAAATTGATGGTTACATGAAACCACCGAACCATTCACATTAATCACCGCCGCAGGTTGCGTGATCATATTCACCATTTGTGAAAATTCCACATCGCGGTTTTGTGTAGGCTTCATATTTTCTGAATCGCTTAAACCATTCCATAGACGGTTTAAAAGTAAATTCACATTCGCTACAGTTTTTTGTAACTCTGGATAATCAAAGGCCACTTCAGTGCGATCTGTTTTTTCACGCAAGGCCGTATCAATTTGTTTGTTCAATGCACGTAATGGAAATTCAATTAAGCGTGCAAATAACAGATATAAAGCAATACCGAATAAAGCTGAGATAACTAATGTTTGCATGAATAAGCTAACTACACGGCCATCATCTACATTTAATGAACTCACATCATAAAATACGATAGCTACATATTTAACAGCTGTTTCACCCGATAAAGGATCGTACGCTGCAATCGGATGACTTGCACCGATGGTGTTGTCATCAACTTGGGCGGCCATTGCGCGTGGTTCTTTACGCGCTTGAATGACGAAGCCTTTAGACATATCACGGCCCACTTTTTCAGTTGGAGCAACAATAGCCCCGTCAGATTGTTGGATAATGATCGCTTCTTTAATACCATCTTCTTTTAAAGCTTCGCTGACATTTAAGTTATTTAATTGTCCTGACAATAAAGCCTGCTCATTAATACGAGCCATCGCACGCGCCACACTTTTCGCGCGTTTTGAAGCTTCATTAAAGTTTGATTCTTTTAAAATAGTTGTCAGAGGAAAGATCGATGCCATTGTGACAAACACCACAAACAGAATCATCATACCCATTAACACTTGTTTAAATGGAAACACCACCGACATTTTATAAAATACCGGCATCACTACATTTTCCATGTAGTCATCAATGCGTTCACCCAATGTTTTTTGCGGTTCAACAGCTGCACCAAAGTTATTTTGCTGTGGTGGCACACCTTGAAACGGTGGCATTTGCTGCTGATATTGAGCTTGCATCGCAGCTCCACCTTGCATCGGAAATGCAGGAGGTTGCTGATACATCTGCTGTGGTGGCATATGTCTTGGTGGTGCTGGCGGACGAGGGCGCGGCGCTAACGGACGCGGTGCCGGAGCTGATGGTTTTGGACGAATATCCGGAGACGGAATCACATCCATAATCACATCGAACACGCTGACTTTATCACCTAATTTAATAATTGAATTCTGAATTTTTACGCCGTTAACGAATGTTCCGTTACTTGATTTTAAATCAACCACGATCACTTTATCTTTATAGACGTGAATCTCGCAGTGCTCTTTCGAAATACCGCCTGAGGTGATTTTAAAATCACAGCTCATACCACGACCTAACAGGTTTTTTCCCATCTTTAAATCAAAGATCTGTCCGGTTTGTGGGCCGGACAATACTCTAACTGACCACATATAATTGATCTCCTACCTGAAGGTTCCACTTTTCTGCATTGCCAGCGGCTGTTTCTACAACTGACGAGGCTTTCCAAAAAGGCCCAATGATCTTATAGGGTTTTACAACTGAAACAATTTTTTCAATTTCCATTTTCTTATTCACAAAAATGCAATCGATCGCAAAATTCATAAAAAAAGTGTGAATGTTGTTACAAGGCTTAATCCATAACGCCGAATTCGGGCTTAAAGATTTTCGGCCGAGTAACCCTTTACCACGGGCAAAAAATGATTCGGCCAGCTCTAGATTTTCAATCAGAAGCTCGGCTTTATCCCCATGTTGAATCTTGTAAAGTTTTGCCATCTTTTAATTCTTTCCGTACACAAAGCCTAAAATCACTGGTCCGAAAACCATGATAAATACGGCTGGTAAAATAAATCCCATTAATGGAAGTAAAATTAATTGCGAAGCCCGCGCACCGGCTTTTTCTGCACGCACAAAGCGCTCTAAACGCATTTGCACCGATTGGTCTTTTAACACCTGTGAAATTGAAGCACCGGTGGCTTCGGCATCGATTAACACGGCCACAAAAGAAGTGATCTCTGGCATATCTAAACGCGCGGCCATTTCTTTTAAGGCATCTGTTTTTGATGAACCGATTTTGATATCTTTTAAAACAGTTTTAAATTCTTCAGCTAACACTGAATTTTCATCAGCCACTTTATCCACGATTTTTTGAATAGCTCCGAAGAAATCAAGACCCGCTTCAACTGATAGTGCAAGTAAGTCGATAAAAAACGGCATGTCTTGTTGAACGCTTAAGGTTCTGATGTTCTTCTGCGCTTTACAGTGCATCTGTGGCATGAACCATCCCACAACACCTAACATGGCTAAAATCAGCGGAGAAAATCCTAAGTCTAATGAAAAGTTCATGATGATTAAAAAAATCGGAAACGCGATACCTAAGAAAATCTGGTAACCGATAAATTCATCTTCGTTCATCTCAGATGTCATGCCGCCCACTTTGATCAAGTGACGGATTTTTTTACGATAGCTTTCAGATTTAAATTTTGCCGCATGTTGCAGAGTGAACTGATGCACCATCGGACGGCAAAGATTGATGATTCCATTTTTAGATTTAACTGGTTCAGTACCGCTGGCCCATTGCAATTGCGCTTCGCCGGGTTTACCCGCCAAAATGGAAGTCATGAAAAGATAAACCGCCACACCCGCTAGGATGAGACCAGTAAATAACATGAGTTCAGCACTACCCATAGATCCTCTTTTGGTTTATAAATTTGGTTGAATGAAAAAAATTGTCCTAGCTTCGCAATCTCCGCGGCGCGCAGAAATTCTGAAAAAAGCCGGTTATTATTTTGTCTCATTCCCAGTCTTCATATCGGAAATTCCGAATGAAAACCTAAGCTTAGACGAGCAGATAATCGACATTGCGAAACGAAAAGCCCTGGCTTGCCTGGACCTATGTCCTGACAAAAATCCGGGCAATATTATTTTGGCTTCAGACACCATGGTTTGTTTAGGCAATTCAGCGATTGGAAAACCTGAAAACGAACAGGATGCATTTGATACTTTGAAGAAACTTTCAGGCAAAATGCACGAGGTAAAGACCGCGATTATCCTGCTGGACCAAAGTACTAAAGAGATCACGTCTCATATCGAGACATCGCAAGTTTTTTTCAAAAATTTGAACGACCAAGACATCTGGGATTACATCAAAACCGGCGAACCGATGGATAAAGCCGGCTCTTACGCCATTCAAGGTTTAGGTGGAAAGTTTGTGGAAAAGTTTGTTGGGGATTACAACAACGTCGTTGGTCTTCCACTTTCGGCCTTAGAAAAAATCTTTATCGCTAAAAATTGGTCGTTTGAAAAATCACCGCTTTCACAAATTAAAGCCAAACTTAATTCTGACCAGCATTTACTGGCGGTTAGCAAATTACAGCCGTTAGAAAAAATTCGTGAACTGGCCTCGCAAGGGCAAAAAGCTTTTGGTGAAAACTATATTCAAGAGGCTTTAGAAAAAGTTGAAGCCTTAAAAGAATTAAATTTAGAATGGCATTTGATCGGCCCGATTCAAAAAAACAAAGTAAAGTATTTAAAAAATAACTTTGCTTATTTGCACGCCATTGATTCTTTAGAATTAGCCGAATTAGTTTCAAAAAAAGCGTCTGAAATCGGTTTTGTGCAAAAAGTTTTTATCCAAGTAAATCTAGCGAACGAGGCCACCAAAGCGGGTTTCGACGAATCCAGCGTTATCGCTGCCTGGGATAAATTGACTCAGTTAACTCACGTTAAAATCGTGGGTCTTATGACCATGCCTCCCCTGCAAAATGAAGCTTTAGACAATCAAGTTCATTTTAAAAAATTAAAAACTTTGGCCAATCGCTTACAAGTTAAAGAACTTTCTATGGGAACCAGCCACGATTACGAAGTCGCCTTGAAAGAAGGTGCGACATGGATTCGAATCGGCACGGTTTTGTTTGGCGAAAGGCAAAAAGTAAAGTAGTCTTTTTATATGACTCATCCTTTACTTAAGACGTACAAAGTTGGTTTCATCGGCGCAGGACATATGGCTCAGGCTCTTATCAAAGGAATGGTAGAGTCAAAATTACTAAGACCAGATCAAATCTTAGTTTCAAACCGCACTCCGGGTAAGCCTCTTAAGTTAAAAGAATTATATCAAATTCAAGTTCGTGAACATAATGAACAAATCGTTGAAGAATGTGACATCGTGATCTTAGCGATGAAACCACAGGATCTTCCGCAAGCGATGGCTAACTTAGCTTCAGCGTTCAACGAAAATCAAATCGTGATCTCGCTAGCAGCGGGAATCACAATGCGTTCATTACAAAAAATGATTCCACAACCTAGATTAGTTCGCTTAATGCCAAACACGCCATCACTTATCGGCCGCGGTGTTTTAGGTGTGTTAGCGAATAAAAAAGATGAAGTTGTGACTGAAATCACAAAAGATTTATTTTCAGGTTTAGGTGTGATCTTAGAATTAGAAACTGAAGATCAATTCGATGCTTTAATGATCTCTTGCTCAAGTGGCACGGGTTTCGTTTTTGAAATGATGATGTACTGGCAAGATTGGATCATCGAACACGGTTTTACCCCTGAACAAGCTAAGATGATGACGATTGAAACTTTCGTTGGCGCTTCTCTTTTAGCAGCCCAATCAGCTGGTGTTGATATTGAAGAATTGCAACAGCGTGTGACTTCTAAAAAAGGAGTGACGGCTGCCGGACTAAATTCGATGCGCGAATTAGAAATCGAACGCGCACTTCGCATAAGCTTTGAAAAAGCTGCTTTACGCTCACAAGAAATCGCCCGCCAGACTTAGCCGTCCGCGACGTAGGTCTGGCTTCCACACAAAGCATTACGACTTTTGTCGCTCAACCTAAAGTACAGGATATAAGCACATCCTTGGACTCGACTTTTTTTTAGGGCAAGTATTACCTATACTAAAATAGTGAACCACGGGTTTCGTTAATTTGATTCATGGAGGAATTAAATGAAATTTTACCCTACTGAAATAGCAAATAAGACCTTCGATCGTAAGATGATGGGCTTTGATCCTGAACAAGTAGTTAACTTTCTTACGGTTATTGCTGCACAGACTGAAAACCTGGCACAACAAATTCAAACATTAACTGAAGAATTAAAAGAAAAAGAATTACAACTTCACGAATTTCGTGACCGCGATAATGTTTTACGTAGCGCTATTACGCAAGCTACGAAAATAACTGAGCAAATGAAAACAGAAGCCGAGCACGAAGTGAAATTAATCATTGCCGATGCCCAA
>CAMLRE010000153.1 GCA_946482355.1 uncultured Bdellovibrio sp. | reverse complement strand
CGTCGGTAAATCCGTATTTGCTGCCAATTTAACAGCCGCGATCACTGCAGAATTAAGAACTCCGGTTCTTTTAATTGATTGCGACACTAAATCAGTGGGCGATCAGAATATTATTACTGGTTTAAAACCAATTAAAACTTTACGTGAACTTGCAACAACAACACAATCGTTGAATTCTACTCCAATTCAACAGATCGTAACTCAGCATCCTGCTGGCTTTTCATATTTAGGTGCGGTTCGCGGGCCTGAAGAAATTTTAAGTGTAGCTCCGGATAATTTATCTAAACTTATCGAATTTTTCTCGCGCAGTTTTAAATTTATCGTTGTCGATTGTGGTAACGATCTAGGCCCGATGCAAAATACGATCTTAGCTGATGCAACAGCTATTGCGTTAGTTTCAACACCAGAAATCTTAGTGGTGCAACAAACACAAAGAATGATCAACGAATTGATGACGCAATCAATTCCGCGCGAAATGTTTCAATTAGTTTTAAATAAGGTTGGACCAAACGGTTTACAACCACAAATGATCGCACAGCATTTAGCTTTATCACCGATGGCGATGATTCCGTCTGATGAAAACACAACAATGGCTTCGATCTCACAATCAAAACCATTTGTTGTAGCAAATCCTAAAGCTCCGATTTCTTCAGCGTATTTTGATTTCGTTAGAAAATTATCTGGCGGAACATTACAACGTCTTAAGAGCATGCAAAAACCAAAGCCAACACCTCCGGCAGCAGCGCCTGGCGGAGCCCCTGGTGCTCCGGCCCCAGAAGTGGCCAAAGGCATGGACCCTTGGATTGTCACTAAACTTCGTGTGCACTCTGAATTAATCAGAACAATTGATTTAAAAAAGATCTTAGCTGAAGCCAATGAAGGCGAAAGTAAAGAAAAAGAATTACGTAATAAAACTCAACGTGATATTTCGGGCATCGTCGATAAAGAAGCTCCGGATTTATCACGTGAAGACCGCCAAAAATTAACTAAAGAAGTTTTAGAAGAAGCTTTAGGGCTTGGCCCGCTTGAAGATATGTTAGCAGATCCTGCGATTTCAGAGATCATGGTCAACGGCGCTAACCGTATCTTTATCGAAAAAGGTGGTAAGGTTCAGTTAAGCGGAATCAAATTTACTTCAAACGATCACTTACGCCGTATTATCGAACGTATCGTGACACCTCTTGGTCGTCAGATTAATAATGCGACTCCTTACGTGGATGCGCGTTTAAAAGATGGATCGCGTGTGAATGCGGTGATCGAACCTTTAGCTTTAGATGGGCCTGCGTTAACAATTCGTAAGTTCAAAAAAGGTGGTATCAACCCTGAGAAATACATCGAATTCGGTTCTGCGACAAAGAACATGTTGGAATTCATGCGTATTTCGGTTGAATACGGTTACAACGTTGTTATCAGCGGTGGTACCGGTTCCGGTAAAACCTCGTTATTAAATATGATTTCATCATGGATTCCGGCGCATGAGCGTGTGATCACAGTGGAAGATGCGGCCGAATTACAATTAATGCAAGAGCACGTTGTGCGTTTAGAGACGCGTCCTCCTTCAATGGAAGGAACAAACGCCGTTACAATCCGTGACTTAATTAAAAATGCGTTACGTATGCGTCCTGACCGTATTGTGGTGGGGGAAACGCGTGACGGTGCAGCCCTAGATATGCTTCAAGCGATGAACACAGGTCATGATGGCTCGATGACAACAACACATGCCAACTCACCTCGTGAATGTATCGCCCGTTTAGAAACATTAGTTATGATGTCGGGTTTAGATTTACCAATGCGTGCGATTCGTGAACAGATCGCTGGCGCGGTGGATTTAATTGTACAGATCGTTCGTCTTTCAGATGGTTCGCGTAAGATCATCAGCATCACTGAAGTTGTTGGTATGCAAGGTGACGTTGTAACGTTAGCTGAAATTTTTAGATTTAAAGAAACTGGTTACGATAAGAACAGAAAAATTATCGGTCAATTCCAGGCAACAGGTACGGTTCCTTCGTTCGTTCAAGAGATTAAAGATAAAGGTGGAAACATCCCAATGGAAATCTTTTCGAATGAAGCTCCGAAAGCGGCACCGGCAGCAGCTCCTGCAGCGACAGCTGCAAAACCTGGAACGCCAGGAACTTCAACGGGTACACCGACTACACCACCGAAAAAAGCGGGATAGTGGAGTAAAGTATGGACTTAAGTGTTTTCAGACATGAATGGTTAGTGTTTCCATTATTTGGAATCTCTGTCTTTTTTGCTGTGTACATGTACGCCGATACTATCTTAAACCGCATCAGCAAAAGTGGCGCGCAAAAAAAATCTGAAATCATGATGCACATGAAACTTTTAGGAATGGATGTTGACGAAAAAAAAGTTATTCGTCTGCAACTTCTTTCAAGTCTTGGTGTGGGCTTTTTATTTTTCATGCTGGTTTGGCCAAATACTGCGATTGGTTTATTTTTAGGAACTTCAGTAGGTATTGCAGGCTTTCAGGTCTTACCGATTTTTTACAAAACTTTATATGAGCGCCGCTGTAATGCCTTCGTTGGCCAAATGGTTGATGCTTTAACGATTATGGCCAACGGTGTAAAATCAGGCTCAAACCCGCAGCAGACAATGGCTCGCGTGGTTGAAATCATGGGAAACCCTGTCAGAGCTGAATTTAACCAGGTCCTAACGCAAACACAATTCGGTCAAAGCTACGAAGAAGCCTTAACTGATTTAGCAGAACGTATTCCACGCCCTGACGTGCAAATGTTTGTCACCGCCGTTGTGATTTTAAAAGAAACTGGCGGTAATATGGCTGAAACTTTCCAGACCATAGTCTCGACAATTCGAGAACGCCAAAAATTAGAAAAGAAAATTTCTGCCATGACAGCCCAAGGTATCATGCAGGGAATTATCGTTTCTTGTATTCCTTTTGTAATGGGTATTATTTTCTTTATCCTAGACCCGTCTTTCATCAAGCCTATGTTCGAAACCGCCTTAGGCATCGCGATGCTCGCCATTATGCTAGCTTTGCAAATCATTGGTGGAATCGTAATCAAAAAAGTTGTTACAATAAAAGTGTAGAGCCTTACGGATAAGGCCCATCTAGACATACGAGGTTACTTATTATGAAGACATGGAACGTTCTTCTTGCGGTCACTGCGACTTTTGCGACTTTAATTTTATCTCATAAAGCGCATGCTTTAGTTGATATGAACAACGCGGGTTATTCCAATACTTGGACAGATTTAGAAGTTCCGGGAACTGGTTATGATATGCGTGTACTTCGTGCTTACAAAAGCCGTACGATTTACAACGGTCTATTTGGTTTTGGATGGTGTTCTGAATTTGAAACTAAATTAGAAACAACTCCTGAAGGAAATCTTAAAATTTCTGAATGCGGTGACGGTCAAGAAATCGTTTACTCTTCACGTGAATTAACAAAAAAAGATGTTGAGTCTTCAATCAAACAAATCATCGCAAAAATGCGCGCTGATAAAAAATTCAGTTCTAATACATCTGACTACTGGAAAAACATCGAAGCGCAGCTTTACGATGATTCAGAATTACGTTCGCAGTATGCCCGCCAGTTCGGAATTATCGTTCCGGTTAAAGAAGGCACTAAATACAGCGCTAATGCCAAAGAAGTTGAAAACGTCGTTTTTGCTAAAGGTGTCTACACACGCACTTTACCAGATGGCAGTATGCAACGTTTTGACGGCGAAGGCCGCTTAACTCACATGTACGATAAAAACGGTAACTTTTTAAAATTTGAATACCAAAAAGATTTATTAACAGAAATTACAGACAATAACGCCCGTAAATTAACTTTCAAATACTTTCCGAATAAAAAAGTACAACGCATTACTGGTCCAAGCGGCTTAATGACAGAGTACAAATACAACCAGCAAGAAGATTTAGTTTGGAATCGTAATGCCTGGGCTAAAAAAGAAACTGATGTGTACACTTACGAATACAACGAGTTTCACAACTTAACTAAAGCTAACTGGCCAGATAAAACATCTATCGCGATCAAATACGATAACGTCAAAGACTGGGTTTTATCTTTTACTGACCGTGATAAATGTACTGAATCGTATAAATACGAATTTTCAACTTCAAATCCAAAATTCAACTACTGGTCTACAGCAACTAAAGTTTGCGGCAAACAAACTTTAGCTACTAACCGTTATGAATTCTGGCACAAACAATTACCGACAGGCCAAGTGGTGTTATCACGTTTATTAACAAACGTGAACGGTTCAATCCGCGATATCACTTACCACGATACTTTCGGTAAACCTGTAACAATTAAAATCAATAATGACCGCGTTGACTTTGAATACTTCGCTGATGGTTTACCTAAAACTAAAACAACAGCAAATTCAAAACTTGAATACACTTACGATCCAACGATTAAACGTGTATCAACTGTTAAAACAAGTTTTATTAACGAAAAAGGTAAGGCCACAACAATTCGTACGACAGCTTTTAAATACGATGCTAAAGGTAACTTAACTTACGCTGAAAACAGTGACGGCCAAAAAATCAATATGACTTACGATATGAAAGGCCGCATTCAATCAATCACTGACCAAGCTAAGAAAGTGGTTAAGATTGATTACGAAGAGCGTTTCGGTAAACCTCAAACAGTCACTCGCCCTGGTTTAGGTTCAATTAAGGTTTCTTATAAATCAAATGGCGATATCGCTAAGGTCGACAGCGCTGATGGTGCTGCTGTAGCGTCACAGGTTGCCAGCACTTTTAATAACTTGTTAGATGTGATTGCCCCAGCAACACAAGAATTATACTTATAGGAGCTTTACGATGAAAAAAATTATCTCTTCAGTAATGATCGTTTTGTTCTCGGTAATGACTTTCTCAACTCAAGCTATGGCTGAAGACGCATTTCCAGCAGGTCGCGTAGCAGCTACGGGCCCTGAGCGTAATGGTGATGGCCAGGATGTTGTCACAGAAAATCAATCTGGCGTAACGGTATTAGGAGCTGGTTCATCTCAAGTTAAAACTTGTATGGGCTGCCAAACTTCGGGTGATCCAGGTTTAGTTCGTTTATCTTCGGCAAATCGCCGTGCAAGTCCCGGTGTGAAACAAACCATCGGTGCGGGCGCAACTACAGGCGGTTCTGGCTCAAGTGACCCTGTAGGCACTGGTAACTAATAGATTCAATTTTTCTGATTTGGGCTTAACAGCTGTCAAAACATTAGTCGTTCTCATAATGAGACGACCTCTCTAATCCCCTGAAATCACAGGGGATTTTTTATTGGTCAGAAATGTCATTCTTGGCATTCGGTTCGCTATATAGACTTATATAACGAACGCTTTAAAAAAGAGAGGCTCATATGAAAAAATCAATTATCGCACTTGCAGCTGGTTTATTATTTTCTTCTATCTCAATGGCATTATCAACGCCAGGATCAGCATCTGAAGCGCCAATCGTATTACCGTGCGGAAAAATCTTTACTAAACATGTAGCTCGCGATGATAAAAAATCAAACTTCTATGCGCAAATGTTAGCAAAAGCTAATACGAGTTCACCAAGCTTATCTAAACCAGGTAACTCAGCTAACTAAGATTTATTCTTCGATAGCTAAATCGTCTTCACTAATTTCAGGCTCAGCAGTCTCCCCCAACTGCTGGGCTTTCTCTGTTGAAATTTCTTTTCTTTCCAACTTACGAAAAATTCCCGTATTTCTAGAAGCCTGTTGCTGAGAAGCTTCTTCTCTAGAACCGCTTCCGAATTTATCCGAAATAAAACCTTGCGTCTTATTAACCCCTTCGCGAATGAGCTTTACACCGCCATCGGCAGCTGCGCGAACCC
>CAMLRE010000152.1 GCA_946482355.1 uncultured Bdellovibrio sp. | reverse complement strand
TAAATCAATCGCCGCTGTACGTGGGTTATTTTGAATAGCGCTTTTGATCGCTTCTTTTAATCCGATCGCATAAGAAGTCGAAGCACTTAAGGTAACGTACAAAATCAGCTTTTTCATGGTCACTCCTGGAACTGGAGCTTGTTTTACAAGATCTATACCGCGGCCTAATCAATTCAGTTAGAACTGAGCGTCTTAACTTTAGACAGTGGGCTAAGATTTGCTGTGAGATGACTAGTCGTTATCTAAGATATAGTTCGCAGGATTTACGGCAATACCGTTTACACGAACTTCGTAGTGACAGTGGGGGCCTGTAGAACGACCTGTACTTCCAACGGCCGCAATCACATCGTAACGAGAAACTTTTTGTCCGACTTGCACGAAAATTTGCGAGTTATGGGCAAAACGAGTCAGTACGCCGTAACCATGATCGATTGAAACTAATTTTCCGAACTGATCATCCCACCCAGCGAAACTGACGATACCATCTGCCGGTGAACGAACAGGTGTTCCCGGAGGAGCTGTAATATCTAAACCCGCATGCATTTTTTGACGACCGTTGATCGGGTCAATACGATAACCAAAACGTGAACCAATCGGGCCGCGGGCTGGCTGAATACTTGGTGTAGCAGCCAGTAAACTTTGGCGATCAGATAGAAGTTCCCAAAGTTCAATCACCGATTGTTCTTTTAAGTTTGAATCTTTCACTGCTTGATCAATACGAATCACAAGTGATGCATAATTCGCTGTTGATTTTTCTGAAGCCACTTCACCCTTCATTGGATTTAGCGGAGTTTCAGTTTCAATCACCGGATCGTCTTTTTCCATATCATCAAGGCTCATGCGCGGAACTGGGTCGTCAACTTTAGCGCTAACTTGCCCTGCCGGAAAATTTAATTTCTCTGGACGGTCTTTTAATTGGATATCAGTGATTAATTTTAATTTGTTCGAAACATTCGTCACACGATCCATCGCCGATTGAAGTGAATCTAGTTTAGCTTCAACCACTTGGAACTGGTTTTTTAATTCGATGTTTTCTAATTTTAATTTTTTATTTTCTAACGACTGGGCTAATAATCCGAAGTAATCGATAAAGCCCGCCATTAATAACACAGCAAAAAAACCTAAGAAGAATAACGAAATTTTAAAATAGGCCACCGGCAAGCTGATCTTTTTAGTCTCGCTCTCATTACTGGTAACAAAATAAAGGGTAATTTGCTTACGTGGTTCGCTCATGTTTTATGTTTCGCTGAAATTCAACACAAGAACAGTGACGTTGTCATCACCGCCGTGAGCTAATGCCTGCTGAATAAACAAAGGAGTGGTTTTTTCTGGAGGATTCTCGTTAAAAATCTGGCACATTTCCTGATCTGTGATCATTCCGGTTAATCCATCAGAGCACATTAAAAAAATATCACCCGGAGAAACTTCACGTTCTAAAATATCCGGATACACGTCACGTTCAAAACCCACTGATCTGGTGATTACGTTTTTTCCGATCGTGGCTTTGGCTTTTTCTTCAGTTAAAAATCCCAGGCGAATTTGTTCATTAATCAACGAGTGATCTTCAGTGAGCTGCCAAACGTAAGGTTTTCTGTAAAGGTAACAGCGGCTATCACCCACGTTGGCGATATAAAGTTTTGAATCACGAAAGTAACCCATCACCATGGTTGTTCCCATACCATTGAGTTTTGATTATTGCGCTGCTCTATCAAAAATGCGGTGTGAGGCTTCTTGGTACGCCTGCATAAGCACTTCGCGCGGAGAGAATTGTAATGCTTTTGGGTGTCCCAAAACTTCACGTACTGTTTCAACAGCCAGGGCAGAAGCGACCTCGCCCCCCATGTGACCACCGACGCCATCTGCGACAACAAAAACACCAATCCGTTCATCAATCAAAAAAGAATCCTGATTGCCGGAACGTTTAAGCCCCTTATCTGATAAACACCAACATTGAAATCTCATTCATAAACAGTGTCCTAGCGATTACTTTCCGAGTCAAACGACACAAATTAAACCAATACCAATGGTGACACTGGACCCAGGTCTAGTTCTTAAAAAATTAGACAAAAGGTCATCACCCAAACCTCAATTTCAAACGTCATACAACCGATAGTCTAGTAAGAGATTTGCTTAACTATCTGATGTCATAAGAAAAACATCAGCAAAACAAAACAAAGGTCGATATGAAAAAAGTTAATCGCCTTAAAATTTTTATCACTCTATCTATTGCGATTCATATCGCATTAGCTGCGGTGGTTTTTGTCTTGCCGAAAATTCAACAACACTTTGCTCCGGTTGAAGTGGTACTTGTGACTCCCGAAGAAATTTCAGAAGAAATCGTTAAAGACACAAAAGAACCAACTCGAATCGTTGAAACTGACGAAAAATCTGCGAACGAACAAATTAACGAAAAAGCAAAATACTTAAGTGCTAAAAATAATTCTGTTGAAAAAGAAACGATCGCAAAAACCGGCGAGACTTTTAAAAATGCTCAACAGGTAGAAAAAAAACCAATGAAGGCTTTAAAAAAATCTCAGCCTTCGTTATTCGGTGAAAAATTTAACGCTTACGATGCTCTTGCGAAAAAAGCAGGTACAGGTAAAACCGACATCAACGGCAAACAGCAGGATAACACACAAACAGCTCAGAACGGAAATCAACGTGGTCTTGAATCGACTTCGACAGATAAACTTGAGCAAGTTGAACAAAGTTTAAAAACGCAGTTAAACACTAAAGAATACAAGTACTATGGTTACTATCAGCGCATTAAAAATCAGCTGAACCAGTTCTGGCAACCGCAAGTGAAACAAAAAGTATCACGTCTTATGACACAAGGTAGAACAATTGCCTCTGATTCGAACAACAAAGTCACTAAATTGATCATCGTGCTTAACGACGCCGGCACGTTAGTCAAAGTACAGGTCATTGGTGAATCTGGTGTTCGCGATCTTGATGAGGCCGCTGTAGAAGCGTTTAGACAGGCTGCCCCGTTCCCAAATCCTCCTAAAGGGATGGTAGAGAACGATGGCACGATTAAGATCCGCTGGGACTTCGTGGTGGAGTCCTAGAAGCCGGCCAAAAATCTCAGCCAAAAGTTGAACAATCTGCATCGTCAGATCAAATAAAGTCTTTACTCTAAATTGAATAAGTTTTATCTCTATACATCTAAAAAAAAGTAAGTAAAACCCTGCACAAAGGAACCACTAAAATGTCAGGCAAAGAAATTACGTTGAAGGATCTAAAAGATCTGAACAAAGACACGTTAGACAATATCGCAAAACGCGCGCACTACTTAGCGACGCAAATGATTTTTCAAGCCAATATCCGCGAAAAAGATAAAGGCGATCCAAAAATCGGCGGTCACCAATCCGCTTCAGCTTCTGCATTACACATCATGGGTGCTTTACACCTTATCGTAAAATCTGGTTTTGATCACATCGCGAATAAACCGCATGCGTCTCCGACAGATCACTCTTACAACTACCTTTTAGATTTATTTTTAAAATCTGATTTTTCAAAATTATCTGAAGAAGAAAAAAACACAGCGATGATGGGTTTACGTAAGTATTCGAAAAACGGCGAACCGGTTTTCCAATCTTACCACTCAACTTACGATTCTGATCACCACAACTTCTTCCCGTCTGGTACGGTGGGTATTCCACCAGTTCAAGCCGGTTACATGGCCTTAGCTTACCGCTTTGCTAAAGAACACAACTACGATGTACCAGATGCACACTTCTGGGCTTTATCAGGCGACTCTGAATTCCGTGAAGGTTCAATGTATGAAGCCGTTCCAGATTTCGCTGAACGTGAAATCGGAAACTTAACTTGGATGGTCGATTACAACCGTCAATCACTTGATGGTCACCGTATCGTGAACCAAAAAATCATGGAAGGCACTGATGCTGACCGTATTGAAAAATCAATGGCAGCTAACGGCTGGGAAGTTATTCAAGTTCGTCACGGTTCTAAACGTTTAGCCCTATTTAAAAAAGCTGGCGGCGAAACTTTCAAAAAATTCTTAGAGCACGAATTATTCGACTACGAATTACAAGCGTTCTTGTTAATGCACGATGCGAAAGCTTTAAAAGCGGCAATGACAAAAGATCATCCGCAAATCAAAAAATTCTTAGATGGCGTATCGGCTGAAGAATTATACGAAGGCTTACGTGATTTCGGTGGTCATGACATGATCCAAATCGCTGAAGCGATGTTAAAATCGAAAGAATCAAAACGTAAACCAACAATCATTATCGTTCACACGTTAAAAGGTTGGGGTTTAAAAATGGCGGCGCAACCTGGTAACCACTCGGCTTTAAATACACAAGAAGAGATGGACGAGTTACGTGCTAAACAAGGTATCAAAGGCGACACACTATTCGCAGGCTTTGATGCAAAAACTCCAGAAGCTAAATACTTACAAGCTCGCGGCGAAAAATTATATTCTGAAATCAAAGCGCAAAACGCTTTAAAAGAAAAAAATAAAAATTTCTTCGCCCAAGAATTTGAAAAACTTGGCGGCTTTCCAGAAAAATTAGACATCAACACTAAAATGGCCAGCTACCCGCACACACAATGGATGCTTGGTCAGTTAACAGCGAAACTTACTCGTATCGCTAATGCTGATGTTTCTAAATTAAATGACTTCGAGAAAAAATGGAAAACAGCTGGTGAATTGTTCATGACAATGGCGCCAGACGTAGGAACATCAACGAACTTAAATCCAGCAATGGATGGTAAGATCTTCGGTGCTCCGACGGTGACTGACGTTGAAGCTGAATTCGGCGTTAAAGATACAAAACTTCCTGACTTAGTTCCTGGCGAAGAAGAATCAGATCGTTTCTTACGTTTTGAAATCGCTGAAGGTAACGTAATGTCATGCGTGGGTTCTTTTGGTCGTATCCGCGACACATTAGGCGTACCTGTTATGCCATTAATGACTGTTTACGATTTCTTTATCAAACGCGCTCTAGATCAGTACTTCTATAACTTATACTGGAAATCATCTTTCATCTGCGTGGGTACTCCATCAGGTGTAACTTTATCTCCAGAAGGTGCACAACACGGTTGGAAGTCTGACTTCCAAATTCCAGGACAGATTACTTGGGAGCCGTTCTTCTGCTTAGAACTTGATTGGATCTTATGTGATACATTCAAGCGTCACTTGTTATTAGACAATGCTGGTAGAAACGGAACTTTATTACGTCTTGTTACTCGCGGTGCCGAGCAAAAAGACATGATGAAGTACTTAAACAAACAATTACGTTTCAAAGCTTCACCTGAATCAAAACTTGCTCGCGCTGAATTCCCAGTAGCGGGTGGCGTGAACGAAGAAGAAGTAGCCGCAAAATCTGAAGCTGAAATTCATGCAGTGATCAGAGAAGAAGTTTTAAAAGGCGCTTACTACTTAATCGACTACCGTGGTTACGCTGGTTATGAACCAGGTGATAACGTTGTAAATATCTTCTCTATGGGTTCATTAACAACTGAAGCCATCAAAGCATCAGAAGATTTATTATCTCGCGGTATTTATGCCAACGTGATCGTAGTTACTTCTCCTGATTTATTATGCGGTATTTTAGCTCATGAAAATGACTACAACTACTTACGTAACGAATTAGGAATCACTTCTGATTTATACTTAAACCGTCAAGGTGATGTTGGTTCGGCAGATCTTGTGATGGCCTCTGGTCGTCGCGTACCTATCGTATCTGTGCACGATGGCGAGCCAGGTTTACTAGATAACTTAGGTTCTATCGTAGGTGTAAGACATGAGTCATGCGCTGTACGTAAACACTCTAAGTGTGGTCGCCCAGTTGAAATCTACCACTTCCATCAAATCGATGCT
>CAMLRE010000151.1 GCA_946482355.1 uncultured Bdellovibrio sp. | reverse complement strand
TTTCTGAACTGCACGTGCAAAAGCCGATGTTCGGCGAATATTTTATTAAACCGATCGAAGAAAAAAATATTCCGTATTTAGGTGGCGCTGCTTTAACGCAAGATCGCTCGTCAGCTGAATCACAAGATGAAATTCATCTTTACCCTTCAACGGTCAATATTAAAACTGGATTATTCACAGCTGTACCGCTAGAGAAAGCTGGGCGCAGTGATGATATCGCGTTTAGTTACCTGGGCCCTGAGTATGAAAAATCTGGTGCCGACCGCATTTATAAAAATCATTCAAGTATTGCGGCGATTAAAAGTTTTTTAACTGAACACAATATTCATTATTCATTCACGCAAAATCCGGTAGCGATTAAGCCTGAAAAATACGGCATTAATCTTCAACATTACATGGAGCCCGGCTTTGAAAGTGTTTTTTACTCTTTATGGAGTGAATTTACTTTTCAAAATGATGTGTACCGTGTTCATAACACGCAGTTAACAACAGACCTGTTATTACAAACAGCCTTACAAGGTATTTCATACTTATCAGATGCTGAAAGAAAAGATTTAGCCGCTCAACGTAAGGGTTTAAAGCGCGATAATGATTTACGCGTATTAAAACACCAAGGTGTTGCGTGTTTAATGATCGTTGAAACTTGTCGTCATGTTTTAAATCGACCGCTAACAACGGGACAATTCAACTTATCAGACGAACAGTTTTTAGAAGTTTTAGAAAATAATATTTTCGATTTATTTAAACGTTCTATTCTTGTGGATAAGTTTGGGGAAATTAATCCTTACGAACGTAAGTTAAGTGCTTTTTTATCTGAAAAAGTTTATGCGTTTTTTAAATTCGCTTTAAAAGAAGTATTAAAAATTGTTCGTGTTAATACACGCTACTTAGTTTTAAAAAATCAGATTATTGAATTAACTGACTTTGAAAAATTTACCGCTGAATCGTTATTAATTTGCCTTGAGCCCCTAATGCTTGAATCAAAAGGCGATATCTTTACTAAATCATCGTCAAAGTTTTTAGAACTCGTTTCTGATTCGTTAAAATCAAGTGAAGCATATGAGCCGGTCTATACGGGTTTTAACCTGCAAGCTGAACTTGCGAATCAGTATATTCGTAAAATTAAAATCTCTGATGACACTTTACCGCTCATGTATAACAAAATGTCTGACCTTGCCGCGCAAGGCTGGGATGTTTTTATTAATACAAAATCTTTAGAAAAATTAGGTGAAGATGATTTTAAATCTGAAATCACTGTGAATAATTCTAAAACTGACTGGTTTGAACTATCTCCGAAATTATTTTTTAAAGGTATTGAAGTTAATCTTGAAGATGTAAATTTCTCTGGCAAAGGTACACAAACTTTAAGCGGTATCATGTTTTACAAGGGCCGCCCGTTTTTAATTGATCCTAACTCGATTCCTAAATTTGCAGCCTTAGAAAAATTCTGGGAAAGAATTAAAAGTGATACTTTAAATAAAGGTGTGCGCGGCGAAAAAGAATTTGTGCGTTTACCAAAATCACAGATTTTAGAATTATTAGCCTTGGCTGAATCAGGAACTAACATTGTTTCTGATCACCCGTACTGGAATGAAATTCATAATTTCTATAAAAACTTAGGCAAATCCGAAACGCGTATTCAGTTATCTGAAAACCTTCAGGGTATTTTAAAAGAACACCAACTTGTGGGAACACAGTGGAT
Organism: uncultured Bdellovibrio sp.; assembly: GCA_946482355.1. Next base: position 4,185 of record CAMLRE010000151.1, on the reverse strand, counting down.
TCATGATCTTTATAAATTGAACCTTGGCGGAATTTTAGCCGACGACATGGGTCTTGGTAAGACTTTACAAGTATTAGCTTTCTTAGATGAACACCGCAAAAATAACAAATCATGGTCTTTAGTGGTTGTTCCGACGTCGCTTTGTTTTAACTGGGAATCTGAAGCGCGCAAGTTTACGCCAGATTTACAAGTTGAGATCTTTAGCGGTTCTAAGAAAAAAGAATTGTTAGAAAAAGCAGGACAAGATCACAAAGTGATTATTGCCACTTATGGTTTATTAACTGAGCACGAAGATTTCTTCTCGCAAGTTTTATGGGACGTTATTATTTTTGACGAAGCCCAAAATTTAAAAAATCTTTCTTCAAAAAGAACTTCGTCGTCTCGCTTGTTAAAAGCTAAATTTAAATTAGCTCTTTCAGGAACTCCGCTTGAAAACAATTTTATGGATTTCTTCTCACTGACAGATTTAGTTCTGCCAGGCTCAATGGGAAGCTATAAAATATTTCAAGAACAGTTCGGCCCCGGAAAAACAATTGATCCGCAAGATGTGCAATTTTTAAAACTAAAAATGCGCCCAATCGTTTTACGCAGAACTAAAGATTCAGTGAATTTAAATCTTCCGAAAAAATTAGAAGAATCTATTCGTTTTGAATTTAGTGAAAAACAAATCGAAATCTACAAAAAGCTCGCGATTTCGCATAACGATCAGGTGAATCAAATTATTTCTGAAAAAGGTCAGACATCTTCGCAATTAGCGATGTTAACGGCCCTTTTACGTTTACGCCAAGCGTGCTCTGATCCAAGTGGGATTCCACAGGTGAAATTCACTGAAAATCCACCAAAGATTGCACATATCTTAGAATGTGTGAAAGAACATATTGAAGAAGGTAAGAGTGTTCTTATCTTTACGCAGTTCTTAGCAACGCTGGAAAAAATTTCTGGGTTATTTACCACAAACAAAGTTCCTTTTTATACACTTCATGGCAGCGTTTCAAATAAAGCCCGTCGTGAAATTTTAGAATCGTTTCAAAACTCAGAAACACCGCAAGTGTTGTTAATGACCTTAAAAACCGGTGGTGTGGGTTTAAATTTAACGAAAGCATCTGTCGTTTATCATATTGAACCGTGGTGGAATCCGGCCGTTGAGAACCAGGCCACAGATCGTTCACACCGTTTAGGTCAGAAAAACGATGTGCAGGTTTATCGTTTATTAATGAAAGATTCGGTTGAAGAAAAAATTGAACTTCTTAAGCTTAAGAAAAAATCTTACTTCGACGCCTTATTTTCAGACTCTGAATCATTCGAAAAAATCATGAATGGCAGCGGTCAACTCAGCGCAGAAGACTTTAAATTCTTATTGGGCCTGTAATCACTGGCCCATAGTCTAGTCTAAAAAAGACATTTTCGTTGGCTATAAATAAAGATTAATTGATCATAATATAACACTTTTTTTTCAACGGAGGTTAATATGTTGAAATCTTTATTAGCAGTTCTAGCAATCGGTTTATTCTCTACAGCAGCAATGGCGAACGACGCTGGTTGCGGTCTTGGTAGCATGATCATCACTAAAAACACTAAAGTAATGCAAATTCTTGCAGCTACTACGAACGGTTCTTTTGGTTCACAAACTTTCGGTATCACTTTCGGAACTTCTAACTGTTCTGCAAACGGTATCGTACAAAACGACAAACAAATTCAGTACTTCGTAGAAGTTAACCAAGCTGAATTAACTCGTGAAATGGCTCAAGGTCATGGCGAAAAGTTATCTACTTTAGCAGCATTAAATGGTTGTGCTTCTCAAAACCAAATTTCTGCTTTCAATGCTAAAGCTCAATCAAGCTTCGCTACTATCGTACCTAACGCTAAAACATCTGCAGTTGACTTTGTAAACAACATGAAGTCTGCTTCTGTAGCAGATGCATGCCACGGTTCGTAATTTAGTTTTTTTAGTTTTACTATTAGTGAAAGCCTCACATTCGTGGGGCTTTTCTATTTCTGACAAAGCTTCCCGCTTACAAAGTTACCTGCAAAAAGCGCATCAAGAAAAACTATGGAATGATCCGCGCTGGTTGGCCCTGGGCCATTACGAAAAAAAATATTTCACTTACAGCTCTCCATTCACAGAAGGTTTATTTTTAAATCCTGAAGGTGCCGTTTCACCGCAAAAAGAATTACTGACAACAATTGAACTGCTTTACGGTGAAAACGATCAAAAATTACAATGCCGTTATTTAGCCCGCACAAAGTGGTTAAACATCGCTTTACAGGTTGATCCTGAAGATGTTCTGCCTTGTGAAGAACGCCAAGCCTGGAAAAAACAGCTTAACGTTCAAGGTGTATCTTTAATTTTTGCAGCCAGTGATATGGGTAATGCTTCTTCTAGCTTTGGCCATACGTTTTTAAAAGTAATCAACCCTGAAAATGCAAAAAACAAAGACTTAATCGATTACGGAATTAATTACGCTGCCGATGCAGATTCAAGCGAAGGTTTGTTTTACGCTCTAAAAGGTTTGTTCGGAATGTATAGCGGGCGTTTTACGATGCTACCTTATCATCAAAAAATTCGTGAATACATCAATCTCGAAGGCCGCGATATCTGGGAATACTATTTAAATTTTACACCAGAAGAGACAGACTTCTTGGTCGATCACTTAATCGAAATGGAAAATGCGCGCGCGCCTTATTATTTCTTTAGTGATAACTGTTCGTACCAAATTCTTAAAACTTTAGAAGTTGTTCGCCCCGAATTAAAGCTTTCGCAAGAGTTTCAATACTTTACGATTCCGATTGATACCGTTAAAAAATTAACGCGACTTTCTCAGCCACCCTTTTCAGAACGTAAATATAAAAAATCTTTAAAAACAGATTATTTAGAATCGTTTGCCCAGCTTGGAATTTTACAGAAAAAAGCCTTAGATGTGGCCGTTAAAGATTTAGCTATTCCTGATGACTACGAATTAACGAAACTGGAAAAAGCCCAAGTTTACGAAACTGCGATGAAGTTTTACTCTTTACGTGCTTTTACGACTGATAAAGATTACGACGATCAAAAATACCAGCTTTTTCTAAAACGCGCCGCTATGGGTATTGTGGCCGGTGCCGATCAACTTTCAAAACCTGAACCGCCTGAAGATAGCCACGACTCATCGGCCATCTATTTTGGTATCGGAAACTCTAATTATAAAAACACCGATGTTAAATATTCTTCGTTAAAATTCAGACACGCTTTACATGATTTAGAACAACAGGATTTCGGAACAGTGGCGTTCAGCCAAAACGAAATGGCTTCGATTGAAGCGCGCTACATTACCGAAGATGGTGATAAAAAAGATTTTCACGTTCATAAGTTTACTTTTTTAAATTTAGTTAATTTAAACCCCGTCACTCAACTTGATAAAAATTTTTCGTGGAAGTTTCGCGCTGACTTAGTTAACGATATGGAAACTTTCGCCTCAGATATCTTTCATGCTGACGTTGAAGCTTCTGGCGGATACAGCTTTGATTTAAAATTATTTGATCGTTCACGCATTGGTTATTTCGTAACTGCCAGACACTGGCAGGAAAATTTAAACAGCGTTGGTCCCGAAATATTATTAGTCAGCCGCTTTAACGATGTACTGGGTTATTCGTTAGACTTAGCTTATTTTAGCCAAGCTGATCAGTCTGATTTTTTTCGCTACCGCACAAAACTGAACTACACGTTAAAGAAAAACTACGACGTGCAACTTGGCATTGAAAACGGTTTTAAAGACGAAACACACTACCAGCTTAATCTTGTGTGGAATTTTATTCTTTAGTTTGCCGGTATTTGCTTTTTTAGACCTTTGTCTTTGTAAATAAAATATTCTTGAGTCGCCCTCTGCAGTGATAGACACTTAACACTGCTTCAAGGAGTCTTCCATATGAAATATTTTTCGGTTATCAACTTAATTTTTATCTTCTTTTTCTCGGTTTCGGCTACTGCAGGTCTGATGAAAATCGGCACTGTAACTGCAATTCTTACCAGTCAAAAAACGGCTGAAATTCAATTAGATACCGGTGTTAACGTTCAAACAGCTGAAAATGTCTTTATAGGAACTAAACAGACAAACTGTGAGGCTAAGGTAACAAAACAAACCGCTAAAATATTTTTAGTGGATTTAACTTCATGTACAGATAGTTCGAACTACGCCGTTAATTCTGAAG